>NZ_JAVIHI010000008.1:0-76846 GCF_036680365.1 Streptococcus sp. SS-4456
AAGCATACAAAAATGCTTACTTTGTGAATGCCAACTCTCCACACAAACCTGGGGTGGTTGACGGAAATCGTCAAGAAATCATTGATACTTCAGAATTGTACTCTGGTATCTATGGTCGTGCTTCTATTACCTTCTATGCTTTCAATTCAAATGGTAATAAAGGTATTGCTTGCGGTTTGAATAACTTACAAAAATTGCGCGATGGTGAGCCGCTCGGAGGACGTACTCGTGCTGAGGATGATTTTGCGACTGAAGATGATGATGACTTTTTGAACTAGAAAGAGAGAATTAGATCGATGATGTATACTATTTTAACTTGTACTATTATGGGACTCTGGGTGCTTATCGGACTATACTTCGGGTACATGACCATTAGAGATGACATTCGAAATGAAATAGAACGAAAGGCAAAGCAAAATAAAGAAAAACTTAGCCAAACACCACTCAGTCGAAAAAACAAATAGAACTTTAGGTGGCAGTACTTCTGTCACCTTTTTAGGAAGGACAAACTATGCCGATAAAAGAACTCAGCATCGACATTGAAACCTATTGCGAAATTGACCTACGAAAATCTGGTGTCTATCGCTATGCGGAAGATGACAGTTTTGAACTCCTTTTGTTTGCAGTATCTGTCGATAATGGACCAGTAACTATTTACGACTTAACTAATGAGAAATTACCACAAGATATCCTTGAGGCCTTGGTAGACGATAGTGTCATTAAATGGGCTTTCAACGCTTCATTTGAGCGAATTTGCCTATCCAACTGGCTTAAGAAACATCATCCTGATTTGTTGTCAGATGGATTTCTCTCCCCAGTTTCATGGCGGTGTAGCATGATTTGGTCCGCCTATTTAGGGCTCCCACTTTCCTTAGAAGGGGTTGGAACAGTTCTCAAACTCAAAGACAAAAAGATGAGAGAGGGGGCTGACCTCATTCGCTACTTCTGCGTGCCTTGTAAGCCGACGAAAATTAACGGTGGACGGACACGTAACCTCGCTCATCACGCGCCTGACAAGTGGACTACATTTAACGATTACAACATACGAGATGTCGAAGTTGAATTGGCTATCAAAGAACGGCTGAAAAACTTCCCAGTTCCTGACTTTGTTTGGGATGAGTACCACCAGGATCAGATTATCAACGACCGTGGTATTGGCATAGATGTTGACTTTGTAAAAGCCGCTATAAAAATAGACGGCGATAGCAAAGCCAAAATTCAAACAGAGTTAAAAGCCTTAACAGGTCTTGAAAATCCCAACTCTGTTCTGCAGATGATTAGTTGGTTGCGAGAACATGAAGTAGCAACAGATTCTCTAGACAAAAAAGCTGTGAAAGAACTTCTCAAAACGGTTGATGAAACAACTGCTCAAGTTCTCAAACTTCGTCAGCAAGCCGCCAAATCAAGTGTGTCTAAATACCAAGCTATGATAAACTGTATATGTAAGGACGGTCGTGCAAGAGGAATGTTTCAATTTTTCGGGGCTAACCGTACTGGTCGTTGGGCTGGTCGCCTGGTACAACTTCAGAATTTACCACAGAACCATCTTCCTGACCTAAAGGAAGCTAGAGAACTTTTCAGAACAGGTGACTTAGAATCTACTGAGCTACTCTACGACACACAAGATACCCTATCTCAACTTATCCGAACAGCCTTTGTCCCTAGTAAAGGAAAGAAATTCATTGTTTGCGACTTTTCAGCTATCGAAGCTCGTGTACTCTCCCACTTAGCTGGAGAGAGATGGCGGAGTAAGGTATTTGAGGAAGGGAAAGACATTTACTGTATGTCTGCTTCTCAGATGTTTGGAGTACCAGTTGAAAAACATGGACAAAATTCTGAATTGAGACAAAAAGGGAAAATTGCAGAGCTTGCTTGCGGATATGGTGGTTCAGTCGGTGCATTGAAAGCCATGGGAGCACTTGATATGGGACTATCAGAGGAAGAACTCCAACCACTTGTTAACTCATGGCGACAAGCAAATCCGAATATCGTTCTCTATTGGTGGGATGTCGATAATGCTGTAAAGACTGCTGTAAAGGAACTACTTCCAACATCTACTCAAAATATTCAATTTGAAGTCAAAAGTGGTATATTGTTCATCACCCTTCCTTCTGGTCGCAAACTAGCGTATATTAAGCCAAGAATTGGCGAGAACCAGTTCGGAGGAGAATCTGTCACCTACGAAGGAACTGGAACTGCCAAACGTTGGGAGAGGCTAGAAAGTTATGGTCCAAAATTTGTGGAGAACATTGTCCAAGCTATCAGTAGAGACATTCTTGCTTACTCTTTGAAGCAACTGAAAGAGTTTAAAATTGTAGGCCATGTCCACGATGAAGTCATAATAGAATGTCCAATGGAACAAAAACTTGATGAAGTTGCATCGTTGATGGGGATAGCACCTGACTGGTTGTCTGATATTAATCTTAGGGCAGATGGATATGAATGCTTTTTCTATCAAAAAGACTAGCAAAAAATCGCCACCTCGTAATTGAGATGGCGATTCTGTTATTTATTAAATTTGTTGTAAAGCTCTAACCCTTCTTTCTGAGTATTTTTTACTTTCTTATAGCCAGCAGATTTCTGTACTCCTAGCTTTTCAAAGATTTCCTTATTTTCATAACCATCAAATAGCATTTCCAATATTTCTGGAGCTTGAAAATTCGATTCTGCAAGTTTTGCTTTCAGAAACTCAAACTGATCCATGAATAGATAAAGCTCAATGCCATCATCTATCATTGGTAAATCTTGTTTCTCTGTGAATGCTTCCCAAGATGAAATCTTAGGGGCATTTTTACTAGGTTTACGAAAATCTTTCAAATAATCATTAACTGAGTTATTGTACCACCAGACCATCTGTTCATAGTCCTCTTCTGCAACTGGAACAAATGCAGTTAGTATTGGAATACCCATAATACGACATTGACGAAACGTACCACGTAGCAAACCTGAATGGCGTGAACTCATGTAGTAATCCTGTACGAACATGGGAGCTAGTACTTCACCTTCAGTTGGATCTACCCCAGTTGATGAAGATTGAGCTTGGCAGTAGTTAAAAAATTTTTCATTAATTGGCATTGTAGGACTCCTTTTTCTTTGACATGCAAAGAAAAAGAGTATGACAACCCAACATTAAATTTTGTAAATGACTTCATATGCTTTTCCTTTGCGGTTTATACATAATTAGTCAACTTGCCATTTGAGATGACTGTATCCAAACTAACAATAATGGCTTAGTTACAGTTGTAACAATGCAGCTTAGATACCTCAAGTGCTATTGTTAATAGCTAAACATTCATGCTAAACAACATCGTCATGCCATTTCATAAATGTTTCTTGATATATATATTCTCTGTCATTTCACGCAATTTTAGTAGATATCAAAAATACCAATGATAAAATTTTTTTATCATTGGTATTTTGATTGTTATAAGTGATATAATAAATATTGTCATAGAGTTTTATTAAATTACCAATTACGGAGGACAAAATGAGTAGTGAAAAAAGTTACTTAGGAGAATTTACTTTTACAAATGAAGCTGTATCTTCTGAATTTGAATCACTAATAGATGAAGTGTCTGGATTAAAGACAGAACGCTTAGTAATAAAATCAATTAATCTTCCTTACATAGAAATGGGCTATAGTCCTGGTGAGGGGCTAAAAATAATTACTTGGAATAGACGAAAGAATAACCCACTTGGTGAGTTTCTAGGACTCGATTTAAATAACTTATCCGAATTAAAAAACTTTATTCACAAATATGGTTTCATCTATCCTATATCACAAGAAAAATATTGTCCGGTGGATATTGAAGAGCTACACTCGATTCAAGAACGCTTAAAAGCTTTTATTAATTTGATAAACAATCAAAACAAA
Organism: Streptococcus sp. SS-4456; assembly: GCF_036680365.1. NCBI lineage: Bacteria > Bacillati > Bacillota > Bacilli > Lactobacillales > Streptococcaceae > Streptococcus > Streptococcus sp. SS-4456. The sequence goes on from NZ_JAVIHI010000008.1 coordinate 3,875, forward strand.
TCAAAAATAGAATACCGAGAATTATTTGACTCAACACTTTATCTCCTTTTAAGAAAATATTCTACAACATCTTATAAGAAGTCTAAGTTTTTACCTACAAACTCTGCTCTTCAAAATCAACTCGATGCAGCAGTCACTCCGCTAACAAAAGATCATAGTGCTGTAAAAACTGTATCGGTAGAAAGTCAAGCTCAATTAAGACTTTCAAGATATTCAGAATCATTGAATAAAATGGTTGAATTTGATTTGTTAGATGCTCAGCAAATCATGCAAGATGAAAATACACCTCACTGGTGTAAAAGAATTTTCAATTTATTTTACAGTCTTGATAACCTTGTTTTTACTGATGAATTAAATAAAAAAATTGATTTCTTATTCGGTTGCATATACCTACTGAATCCGTTCTATTCAGAACAAGTCAAAATAAAGGAGACTTTCTCAGCTGCAATTTATGAAGATATAGAAGCACTCCCTCACTTTACTGAATATCTTCTAGAAGTATCAAAAATAACTATTCGTGAGGAATTTGAGAGAATGCTTGATGACATACACTTTACATATAACACAGAGACTATGGCACCTGATTGGAAGTTACCCTCATTGATTAGTGCACTATACTTCTCGATCTATTATAAAAATTCTAAAAATGTCATTTATAGAGTATGTCAGAATGATTATTGTAAGCAGTATTTCGAGGTATCCAGTACCAATAGTACCAAACGACATTGTTCTGATAACTGTAGAGATAGTAAGAATGCTAGAATCATGCGACAAAGAAAAAAGCAAGAGAATAACTAACTCTCTTGCTTTTTTCGTAGACTTTCAAGTATTGTTTCAGATAAATTTGCTATCTCATTATTATTTGGTCTTACTACATTACTAATTAAATGCTTGACATCAACTAGAATTCCTTGAACTCTTTCATAAGGTTCAGTAGAATTCTTCCATTCAGCTACTGCTTCTCCGATCGAAAAGTATTTTGAATCAATATCATTGAACGGTTTACTTTTGGAATCATAAGGCATTAGAAAAGCATTATAAATTGACATTCCCTGTTTCCTTTCATCCTCAAACTTTGCATTCGTTCGTATATATTCACCGTATGAGATCTGCTTATTTATGGAAGTTGATTCAGGCAGATGATTTGGATTCAAGGTTACTCCATATTTATAATATTTTGCATCTAATACGTATATATCATTATTTTGTTTCATGACTGTATCCGGTTCAATAGCATTATTTGTCTTTTTACTACCAATATGTAGTAACCATTTTGTTCTGGGAAAATAGTATTCTTTATTTTCGTTTCCAAATGTAGCCTCAATTAGACGTTCCCAAATATATTCAAACTTGTTTGTCCCAAAGTAGAATTCCTCAGGTTCATCTTGCTGATTTGTAAAATTCAGAATATCAAGCATAGCTGAAAAGAGTTGCTTATCCCTGTCTTTTGTAGCTCGTTCTTTCATTCCATTTAGATATGATTTATATACTGACAATTCTTTAGTCATCTGTGGCTTATGAACATGTGGCATTCCATACAGCCATCCTATTTTTACATAGCTTTCAAAAACACAATACTTACTAATTTCTGTAATAAGCTGTTTATCCGTTTCATTATGCTGTCTAACAACATAGTGTGGAAAGACAAAGCCATTTTTTGTAACTATTGGTTCTATCTGATTTCTAGTCCTATTCCAAGAAATTGGACCAGAGGTTCCTAACCTAAATTCATTCTCAGACATTTTGTAATAGCCATTGTTTATGTAATCCGAAATCACTCGTATATAGGCCTGAGCTGGAAACCTTACCGTCTTTAATAATTGCTCAGGAGATATTGATGCAACCTGAGATTGCTCATCATTATAATCTTGAAGCACTGATAGGAGTTGAATAATTTCATTTCTGACTAACTCATCATCTTGAGAAATTTTATAACCTAATGGAAAATAGACCGTTAAACTATGCTTTTCATCTATTAGTTCAGATTTTATTCCAACAAAAGTATCACCCTCTCGGTTAGTAGCATTTTTACAATATTTATATAGTGGTTTTTCTAAATGAAACTCCTCATTTGTGCTACTCATTTTCAACTCCCTCAGTCTGTGTAACCGAAGCTTCTATTTCTTTTGAGTCCTCATTTGTTACAACTGAGGGCTTAAAAACAAGCGATTTCTTAATATCTTCTTTGAAAATATTAAATCTAGCATCTCCAGTTTGAGTAATGAACATTAATATTACATCCTCAAGACTTTTTAATGTTGAAGTGTCAAACAACTTATCTCGTGAGAATTTAAAAGCATCATCCCAAAGGTATTTTATTACTTTTTCCGAAAAACTACGTTCAACTTCATCTTTCCTTCTTAAGTCAGTTGGAGAAATAAAATATGCTCCAAGTCTCTTATCTTCCGAAGATAGCATATTTGTATTACTACTCAGTATTAATTCATTAATAATAGTATTAAATTTACCCCAAGTAACTGTGCTATCAGCTATGGATTCATCTCTATGCTCGGCACTATTTATATCATTGACAATCATTCTCATATTCCATCGTCTTTGAAATGCTGTATCTAGGGTGAAAACATTCTGATCCGAGGTATTCATTGTTGCTAAAAGTGTTAAGTTTGAGGGAATCCTTATTGGTCTATCTTCAGTTCCATAAATAACCTTTGCAACATCATAATTAACAACTGCGTATTTACTCTCACCATCTTCAGTTCTATCTAGTAATTGGAAAATTTCCCCAAATATTGCAGGTGCGTTCCCCCTATTTATTTCTTCAATTACTAAATAATACATATTGGATGGATTCTTATATGCTTGCTCCATTACCTTTGTAAATGGACCTGGTTTAAACTCATAAGAAATTGTATCATCTTCTTTTATAGATGGCAGAATTTGGCCAATGAAATCTGTATTCATATAATCAGGATGGAAAACCACACGAACCATATTTTCTTTGCCAAATTCCGTTTCTAATGTGTGACTTTTCCCAGAGCCAGGTACACCATAGAACAGGACATTTTCACCACCAGATATTCTGATTGATTCATCAATTTGAGTTTCATTATCCACTTCTTCAAATTCATTTGACAAAGTATTTATATAATAAAAATATTCTGTTGGGATATTCAGATATCGAGCAATAGTAGATAAGTAGAAATACGACTGCTCTAAAGAATCGGGAATTATTGCTAAATCTAATAGAACTTTCTTTTGTTCCTCATATTTTATCTGTGCTGGAAAAAAATCAGGATAGTAAATGTGCAATAATTTCTTAAACCATAGTCTCTCCATATAGACCTCTGATTTAGAATTTATAAACTCAATCAAACTAATAAATGATTCAAGTTTTTCAGATGAAATATTTTTTATAAATTCGTCAATATCTGATAAATGCTGAAGTAAATCTTTTGAATCTATATTTTTATGAGTATACGGATTTACTGTTCCAATACCTCCAAATATTCTATATTCCGGATTGCTTACCAAGTTATACAGAAGTGAATCATTGTCCTTACCACCGAAAATTTTTCTCTCCAACTCATCATCATTTAATTGCTGTAAATTATCTAAAGAAAATTTATCTTTAAAACTTTTTGCAGCAGTATCTAAACTCATTTTTAATTCATCAATTTCGAAATGTTTATCATTTAATTGAATAAGTTTTTGTAGAAACTCTACGGCATTCTGTACTTTATCATTTGTAGTTTGTAAAACTTCACGTTTTAATATTTCATCAAAATCAAGTGTAAGTAAAAACTTAAATTGATCTCCCTCCTTTTCAACCAGTATTTTGCTTATTTTAGGTAGTGCTAATTCTCTAGTATATTTTTCAAAAATCTCCTTCGTATTACCATATCCTCTTATGTATATTCGATGGCTATCTTTGAATGGTTCAATCAAAAAATCTATTCTTTCACCTTCTGACAATACTTCCTTCAGTTTTTTGTCATAATAGTCAGCATCTATATCTTTGTATTCGTTGCACTTTTGAGCTAAGTACTCTATCTTCATAAATTTTAGATAATCTAATAAATTTGTTTTTTCAAAGTAATATTTATTGGATGTTGAAAAATTATTAAAGAAAGAATCTAATTCATTTTCTTTTTGCATTGAACCGACAAAAAGCTTAGCTTCCCCTGCACCTTTGTCATTTACTAATTTTAGGTTTTTCTTTACAAAACTACTTGAAATGTTAATATCTAATTTTTGCATTCAAATGTCTCCTAGAACTTTAGTTTATTAAAAATTTCTTCACAAATTTTCATTAATACATCAACTACTATTGAGTTCCCTGATTGTTGGTAAGCACTTGTATCTGAAACAACAATTTTAAAGCTATCACAAAAACCCATTAAACGTAAACACTCTCTTGGAGTTAATTTTCTTAACCTACCTTCAGTTGTCACGTAATTATCAATCCCAGCTCTATGCATTTTATGCATAGATTGCAATAAAGGTCTAGCAATATCTAAATCAATTTCTGGTTTTGAATAGAAGCCCTTTGTACCAGTTGACAGTACATATTTTTTAACTTTTTCTGACAAAAAATATTTCTCTAAATCTTCCATTAATTTTTCTTGATTAGTATTTTCTTCAACAAAAACAAAATCGCCATGCCAATTAAATTGTTGATTTTTCTTTTGGCATAGTTGAATATCCCCGTCTATTTGAGTATATCTCTTATCCAAGTTCTTTTCAGAAGTAACAAATTCAACACCTTTTTTAGGTAGATAGTATTTCCCCGATACGTTATCAAGCAAATAATCTTTCATAGAACTTGTTAACTCAATAGGATCAGGAAATTTAAAATTAGTTATTCCTAAATCTTTTCTAAAACCAACAACAAATACTCTTTCACGATTTTGTGGGACACCATAGTCTTTTGCATTCAAAACTTGATATGACCAGTCATAACCTAAATCGTCAAATATTTTCGACATTGTTTTCCATGTTTCACCGTTATCATTTGATAACACGGCTCTAACATTCTCATAAATGAATACTTTCGGTTGAATTTCCCCGACTAATCTAGCATATTCATAAAATAAAGTCCCTCTTGTATCATCTAACCCTCGTTGTTTTCCAACCAAGCTGAATGATTGACAGGGACTCCCTCCCACAAACAAATCAATCTTATCTCTGAAATGAGTTCCATCTAAGAATGCAACATTCCAATGGAAATTACTAGGTTCAATATCATAGTTAGCAAGGTAAGATTGCATTACTTTGTTCTTCGATTCTTGACCTTCATACAGATTGTCAACAAATTCTTTTTGTTCTTTTAACGAACCCAAAGCAAAAACTTTCTCTCTCATTATTTCCAAGTTTTCTTTTTCATGAATCATCGATAGCTTTTCTGAGAGCATCTTGAGTTCTTTGAGTAGTTTTTTATAATGAGTATTGTTAACTATTTTTAATAGTTCTTTTTTCTCGGATTGTGATAATTCACTCCTATTAATATCAGATTCTAACTTTATACTTAATTTCATAAATTCTACTTTCTTAGATATTACATCAATAGAATCATGAATTTTCTTTTCAATTGACTCATAGGCAGATTTTTGATTTTTATTCATTTTCCCGGATTTTGAATAATTATCTAAAATCGATAGTAATTCTTCCTCATTTACTTCAGTCACCTTAACTTCATCATTTATTTTATTCAAGGACTCTCTGATTAAATCTAGCCCTTCAACGGGATTAGAAGTTTTTTTCAAATAAGTAATTTCATCAGTAATTTCATTGAAATTATCACCAACTTTTTTCGAGAAAATATCTACATCACCATTATCACAAGCAAACTCTATTTGGTAGTCAATTCCCATACGCTCTAAAGCATGTTCAATAGCACCGATTCCACTAAATACGGTTCCTAATTTTAACATTATTTATTCCTCCACACACTCGACAATTTCAGAAATATCACAATTCAAAACATTACATATCTTAACTAAAACATCTGTTGTAATATTCTCACCATTTTTCAACTTATAGAAAGTTGTCTTACTAATACCTGCCATTTCCATTAATTGCGAGTTATTAATTTCTAAATCAATCATTTTTTTGAATAATTTCTTATAAGTAAACCTAATCATTCAACTACCTCCATTTGATTAACAAGAAGTATTATACCACATTTTGGTACTTTAAGCTTTGCATTAGTCCTTTATTGCGAACTTTTTTCACTCTAGTATAGGACTTTAATTTTAGAACTCATAACCACTTAAACTTTACTTTTGTCACAGTATCCACAATGTTTCACAACAAAATGCTAATTCTCTACCCCTGCAATCTTCAACTCCATGACTTTAAAACTTGAAAAAAAATATTAATTTTGATATATTTGTTGCATAATAAAGCAACAAAGGTAGTGCATCATGTTTTCTGGAATTCGTCTTAAAGAAAAAAGAATTGAAAAAAATTTAAATCAGTCGGAAATTGCCAATATATTAGATATCAATAGAGCTTCTTATAGTAAGTGGGAATCTGGTAAATCTATCCCTAATCAGAAGAATCTCACCGCTTTATCAAAAATCCTAGATGTCCCAGTCACTTATTTTGAATCTGAATACAATATTGTCAATAACTATCTTCAGTTATCTCCTGATAATCAGATAAAGGCAGAAGACTTTGTAGAGGAGCTTCTTCTTTCCCAACAAACCTCTAAAGTAACTCCACTCTTCTCAGTCCAAGTGCTATCGGATATCCAACTCTCAGCTGGTCTCGGAGAAGGATTCTTTGACGAGTTTGAAACTGAAACAGTCTACTCAGATGAGGAACAATACGGTTACGACATTGCTGCTTGGATTGAGGGAGATTCTATGGAGCCTGTATATAAGAGTGGAGAAGTCGCACTTATCCGCTCCAACGGTTTCGACTATGATGGTGCGGTCTATGCATTATCATGGAAAGACTCTGTTTATATCAAAAAACTCTACCGTGATGAGGATGGATTTAGAATGGTATCCTTGAATAAGGACTATCCAGAGAAGTTCATCCCTTATGAGGATGAGCCAAGAATTGTTGGTCTAGTTGTGGGACACTTCATGCCTGTAGAGGGGGTATAATCATGAAGCTAAAGGATATTTTAGAACTTGGAACGTATGGTTTCAACCCTGATTGTAAAGTTGAAATATTCAATATGGACAACTTTGAAGAACGACTAGAAAATGAAGGATTCGATGAAATTCTTATTCCTCAAAATGAGGATTCTAAAATCTATCCTTACGCTTTTTTGATAGAAGATTCTATTTTAATTGCTATGACCGAGGAGGAGGACAATACCAATGAACGTTAAAGAAATGATTTACATCAAAGACGAACGTATTATCTTCACCCCTGACAAATTTGAATACGACATCACTGACTACATCGGAGAACTTATCGAAGAGCTAGAAAAACTTAAAAGGAGATAACACTATGGGCTATATCGACTATTCTATTGAACCTCAAAGTGACATAGCCTTCCTCGATATGAAGTCCTTCTACGCTTCGGTAGAATGTGTGGATAGAGGTTTGCATCCGCTCTACACATCACTGTGTGTCATGAGCCGTGCAGACAACTCGGAAGGATTGATTCTCGCTTCTTCTCCTATGTTTAAGAAAGTCTTCGGAAAAGCAAATGTAGGTCGTTCCTACGACTTGCCATTTGACATAGACACTCGAAAATTCAGCTATCAAAATGCATGGAAACAAGGATTTGAGGTAACACCAAAGTATAAATCGTTTATTGAACACTGGGCAAAGCGTACACTCATCGTTCCTCCTCGAATGGACAGATATATTGAGAAGAATCTAGAGATTCAGCATATCTTTCAAGACTATGCTGCTCCAGATGACATTCTCCCCTATTCAATTGATGAAGGTTTTATCGACCTTACTAGCTCACTTTCTTACTTTATTTCTGATAAGTCAATGTCAAGGAAAGATAAGTTAGATAATGTTTCCGCTATGATTCAGAGAGATATTTACCGTAAAACAGGTATTATCTCAACTGTAGGCATGAGCAATTCCAACCCCCTGCTAGCTAAACTAGCTCTAGATAATGAAGCTAAGAAAACTGCTACAATGAGGGCTAACTGGTCATACCAAGATGTAGAAACCAAAGTATGGTCCATACCAAAATTATCAGACTTTTGGGGGATTGGCAGTAAAACAGAGATTCATTTACAAAAACTTGGTATTCATTCAATCAAAGAACTGGCCAATTTCAATCCCGATATTCTCAAAAAAGGATTCGGTAAAGTCGGAGTTCAGCTTTGGTTTCACGCAAATGGAGTTGACGAGAGCAACGTCCATGACCCCTATAAACCAAAATCACGAGGATTGGGTAATTCTCAAGTACTTCCTAGAGATTACAGAACCCAAAGAGAAATTGAAATCGTATTAGCTGAAATGGCTGACCAAGTTGCTAACCGTCTTCGCTCGGCACATAAAAAAGCTACTGTCGTTTCTATTCATATTGGCTATTCTAGAACTGAGATGAAAAAATCAATTAATGCTCAGAAAAAAATTGACCCAGCAAATCTTCCAAAAACAATGGTTGGTCATGTACTTGAATTATTCCGAAAGAAATACACCTCTGGTGCAGTGAGGCAAATCGGTGTGTCTTATGGTGGCTTTGTAGATGAAAACTTTACTCTACTGTCACTTTTTGATGATGTAGAACAAATTGAAAAAGAAAATAGACTTCAGACAGCAATTGATGTTGTCAGAGAACAGTTTGGCTTTTTAGCTATTCAAAAAGGAACCGTCCTAACCGAAGGTTCCAGAAATATAGAACGCAGTAAACTTATCGGCGGTCATTCCGCTGGTGGATTGGAGGGATTAAAATGATTGATCGTTCATACTTGCCATTTCAGTCAGCAAGAGAGTACCAGGATACTAAGATGCAAAAATGGATGGGATTTTTCCTATCTGAGCATACATCAGCACTCACTGACGATGCAAACAAAGTAACGTACATGTCTGATTTATCACTAGAGAAGAAATTATTACTCCTAAGTCAGGTGTATGCTGGGCAACTTCACACGCGCATTTATGTCGTTGAAAAAAACATGCGAGTTTCCTACACTGGGACAATACCAAGTCTGACCAAAGATTTCATTTTGATAAAAACTACAACAGGTCACATCAATTTGAAATTGAAAGACATAATTAGTATTGAACTTGAAGAGGAGGTCTCCTATGAATCAGCTTGAATTTCAGCGTAATCACCTGCAAATGGACTATTACAGTGAGAGCTACCAAGATTTTGAACGTGACTTCTACCGCTACTCCAACATGAATATTCCATTGACCTTCCTGACTGATGATATCCTCAAAACAATGGCGACTTCTCATAAGAATTACTTTGTCCTAAATAAGGAAAAGGCTAGAGATAATCGTGATCATTTTTTCATTTTTGAGGTAAGTACCATAGATGAAAATCCACTAATCTACCGCTATTCATATAAGAAAACAACAACTTACTTAGCACAAAAATAGGAGTTCATAAATATGCTCCTATTTTCTTATAACATGAATTAAAGTTATTTTAAAGTACTCAGAAACTGCCCTTAGAATAGTTCTATCTATCCTTCCTCACAAGAACTAGCAGTAAGAGATAATACTCTATCTAAGCTCTCAATATTTTTACGACCAACAGTTCGTAACCATTCACGTGCAGCTTCTTCTCCTTGTTCAATATAGACTGGCACAACACCTGCCCATGTTGCACGACCACAGAGAACACCGTTAAATTTAGCACCTGCTTCATGAGCAAACACTAGAGTATCTTGGAAGAGTTTAGCTGAAACACCTGCACTTAGATAAATATAAGGTAAATGAGTTGATGCTTCTTGTTGACGGAAATATTCGGCTGCTTCTTCTTTTGTATAAACGACTTCCCCTGTTCCAAATCCTTCTACAAAATTCATGTTCACAGGTACTTCTACCTTGAGAACATCTACTCCAAAACGTTCGTCCGAAAAGACTTTCATGGCTTCATTTACTTTTCTAGGTTTAACTTTAGCAAACTCAACACTAGCATTGTCTTCAATTGTTTCATCATAGCTCAAAATCTCCAAGAAGAATGGCAAACCTTCTGCCTGACATTCTGAACCTAAGCGTTCAATATAAGCATGTTTTTGAAGATTAACGTATGGATCACCGTCAACGTCATAGTAGAGTAGAAACTTAATGGCATCTGCCCCCTCTTCTTTTAGTCGTTTTACAGACCATTCTACTAGGCAATCTGGCAAACGACTGGTAGAGCTGGTGTCATAGCCAGTTTTTTCATAGGCCAAAAGTAAACCACATTGTTCATCGCGGGTGCGTGAAGCTGGTAAGCCAAATTCAGGATCTAAAAGAATAGAAGAAGAAAACTGTGTTAGTTCTTCAGAAACTAGCGTTTTTAGCTCTTCCATCTGCTCCACAGTAGGTTCTTCTGCCTGATGTTTTGCCATCATTTTTTTCAAAGCACCACGTTGGTCAAAAGCAAGAGCTGATATAATACCATTCTTTGTCATTAACTTAGATAGATTTTTTACCATTTTTATTCCTTTCTAAATAAAGAAATCTCCTGACATCTACTCTATACGTCAGGAGATAAAGATGATTACACTAAGTGTTTCTCCAATAGCTCAACAATTTCCTCTACACAATTAGCATTTGTAAAAGATGTTTTGAACTCAGTCTTCATGAGTAAACGAGCAATTTTTGATAAAAATTTTAAGTGAGTGGTACCTGCTTCCGTTTCCGGAATAAATAGTGCAATAACTGAAGTGATAGGTTGACCATCCATTGACTGCCATTCAACACCATTAGCTAATTTCAAAACAGCTACGCCAGGTTTTGTGATTGCAGAAGATTTAGCATGTGGAATGGCAAAACCATCCATCATTCCGGTAGTACCTTCATCTTCCCTTGCAAGAAGTGCTTCTTTAACTAAGGCAATGTCTGTTGCATATCCATGTTCAAAAACCAGTTGTGATAAACAATCAAACACACTCTCCTTTGATGAAGCAGACACATCAACTAGTACTAATTTCTTATCTATCATTAATGTACCTCTTATACCTTTTCAATTTTAGTTTTTTGAATAAATCCTAGAAGTAATCCTGAAATAATAGCTCCAATTGCAATTGCTAACACCCAAAGTCCAGCATTTGTTACTACAGGAAGGACTAAGAATCCACCGTGTGGAGCAGGGACTTTTACACCCCAAAGATAAGTTAACACTGCACCAATTGATGACCCAAGCATCAATGTTGGTAGATTACGGAGTGGATCTTTTGCAGCGAATGGGATAGCACCTTCAGTAATATGTGTAGAACCTAAGATTAAATTTGCAAGACCTGCATTGCAATCTTCATCAGAGTAATATTTACGGAATACTGTTGTAGCAACAAAAGTTGTCAATGGTGGGACAATACATGCTGCAGAAACACCTGCCATAAAGCTAGTATTTCCTTGTGCTAAAAGGGCTGTACCTGTTACATACGCTGCTTTATTTACTGGACCACCCATATCAAAAGCAGACATGCAACCAATAATAATTCCAAGAATTATAGGATTGGCATTTTCAAATCCTGCGAGCCAAGCCATCATAGATTCATTTACCCATGTCATTGGAGAGTTCACTGCCACCATAAATAATCCAGTAACAAATACACCGAACAATGGATATAGGAAAATAGCTTTCAAACCATCTAGTGATTTTGGCAATCCCTTAAATAGTTTCATTAGAGCCAAAACAATATAGCCAGCAGCGAAACCACCAACGATACCACCTAAGAATCCTGAACCTCCATTTGCGGCCATCAAACCAGCGACAAGACCTGATACAAATCCAGGACGCTTAGCAATAGATTCGGCAATATAAGCTGATAAAACAGGAACCATCATACCCATTGCTACACCACCAATGTCATTTTTCAACATAGCAGCAAAAGGATTATATTGTTCACTATTTGGGTCAAATGAAAAAATACCAAATAGGAATGAAATGGCAATCAAAACTCCTCCTGCAACTACAAATGGAAGCATGTGAGATACACCGTTCATTAGATGTTTATAGATTTGACGTCCAAAACTCTCATTTCCTGCTGATGAAGATTCTTGCTTAATAGCTTCACCTGCTTTTACAACACCTTTACCAGATAGAGCATCATCAATCAATTTAGAAGCATTTTTAATACCTTCCCCAACTGAAGTCTCAATGACACGTTTCCCTGCAAAGCGTTCTGCGTTTACATCCTTGTCAGCTGCAATAATAACCGCATCGGCTGCAGCAATTTCTTCAGCTGTCAACTCGTTCTCAATACCAATTTGACCATGAGTTTCTACTTTGATAGAAACGTTACGCTCTTTAGCCGCTTGCTCAAGTGCTTCTTGAGCCATGAATGTATGTGCAATACCAGTTGGACAACCAGTAGCTGCAATCAATTTATAAGTAGCCATCTACTTTACCTCCATTTTTTTTAGTAATATTTGTTTACTTAATTCATCGACATCTGAAAAATCCGTTAGTCCACTTCTAAATGCCGTCGAAGAGCCTGCAGCAACTGCTTTGATTAAGGACTTCTCAGTTGATAGACCCAATATTTTTGATCCTAAAAAAGTACCAAGAGTAGTATCCCCCGCACAAGCAGTATTTACCACTTCTCCTTTCGGAGCGTTGCAAGTAAATATTTCTCCACTATCCGTAAACATTACTGCTCCCTTACTACCTAAAGAAATCAGTACATTTCTTGCACCTAAGTCTTGAAGCGATTTCCCATATTCTAAAATGTCATCTTCTGATATATCTTGCACTTCGAACCATTGTGCAATTTCTTCATCATTTGGCTTAATCAGATATGGCTTATACTTTAGGCAAGTGAGAATAACTGGATCACTAATATCTAAAATTAAAGATACGTTATTTTCATTTGTTATCTCAGCTATCTTAACTAAATAACTGGAATCAATTCCTCTAGGAAGACTTCCTGAAATAACTAAATAATCATTTAAACCGAGCAATCGAATTTTTTCTAATAGAGCATCTTGAGCAGAAGGAGAAACTTCTGGGCCTTTATTTACCAATTTATATTCCTCTGATGTTTCTAGAACCTGTGTGAACACATTAATTCTAGTTATTCCTTCAACGTCAATAAACTCTTCGGTAATCCCTTTAGCAACTAACTCATCCTTGATGAACTGTCCCGTAAAACCTGCACTAAACCCAAAAGCTGTATTTGGAATATCTAGCATCTTTAGAATTAACGAGACATTAACACCTTTTCCGTTTGGTTGCAGTTCATCGTATAAAGTTCGATTAACGATGTTATTTTTTAGCTGGTTTGTTTTGATAAACATATCAATAGCCGGATTCATTGTTAAAGTATAGATACCCACACCTTATTCTCCTTTCATTCTTTTTTTGTTATAATAATAATAACATTTTTAAAATGTAAGTGTTTTCTAATATTCTAATGATTTTGTAACAATTTACTCTACAGGACATCCCAAAATTCAATAAAGGTAAACTGAAAATCATATAAATTAATGAGCATAAATTATCAGTATTAAGAAAACAACTTCATCTAATTTTTTGTGTTGCAGTTTCTTTAATGATGATTAGATGAAAAATGCTCTTCCCTCTTTGAGATAAAAAATTCATAAAGCATAAGGAATAATAATGGCGATTAATAAACATTTGACTGAAACTGAAAAACACACTTGGACACATCTTAATAATAAATTTAAAGAGATCTCTACTCTTAGCATTTCGGAAGCTAGTGAATTATTAAATGTTTCAACTGCTACTATTACTAGAACACTACAAAAAAAAGGTTATACTGGATTTTCTGATTTTAAGCACGATGTAAGAAACAGAAAACAGGATAGCTTATCCATCCTCAAAGATAAAAAAATTACCGACGAAATCAAAGTTTCCGTATTAAAGAGTTATCAAGAAGTTACAAAAACTCTTAATGAACTTGACCTAGAAACATTAGAAATGGCAATCTCAAAACTACAAAGTGCAAAGAAAATTACTATTTTTGCCAGAGGATTTTCTGAATTACTTGCTACTGAGATGCAAACAAAATTTCTCTTACTAGGGTATTATACAGAACTTCATACAGACCCAAACATTATCCGTACTGTAAGTGCCAGATTGGATGCAAATGATTGTGTGGTATTTGTATCCTTAAATGGAGAAACGATTGAATTACAAGATGCTGCAAAAATTTGTCAAAAGAACGATACCACAACTATACTCCTGAGTGCTAACCCCTCAGGTAGCCTATCAAATTATACTCAGATAAAGCTTTTTGGATTTAAAACAGAGTTAACATACTTCCCAGATGTAGAAGTACATTCACGCCTTCCACTTTACATTATTGGGCGTTTACTATTAGATACTTTAGCTGCAAATCAAAAATAGACCTCTACTATTACAATACAAAACATCATAAACAATTATCAAATTTTTTAACCCCCTTGTGTATATGGACTTAAAGAATATGAAAATGGTAGGAATACAATAGTTGTACTCCCACCAATAAATTTTATCTTCGTTCCTTAATATTTATTGTCGTTTTTACGAAAGTCAGATAGTTCCTCAAAATCCTTCAATTCAAAAATAAATGCCTTATCTTCAGGAATGTGAATCCCCTCTACCCTATAACGCTTATCAGATTTCCATTCACTCATGATTGTTAAGAGTGTTTCTTTTAAATTTTTATGACCTACCTGAACAATACCTTTTTGCTCCCCAACAGGTTTTGAAAAAGAAAATGCTCCCCTAGTTTTTGCACGACAAACTTGTATACCCATTACCTTTGTATCCTTATTAAAGGCAACCAATACATGTGCTGGATATTCTAAAGCTTGGACAATTCCTTTACTAAAAGTAACAAAGTTCTTGTTCACCGTCATACTATAATCTGATGAGTAACGTTCAACATTAACAACTTCAAGATTAAAATCTTTAAAACGCATAATTTACCTCTTTCTTATTTAAAAACTTCGTGAATGTCTTCCGACTTCCAACTAGGATCAAGTACAACAAAATCCCTCAACTTACCAGATTTTAGTTTCTTGATATAGAGTTTAGGTACAAATATCTCAGAAGTAGATTTCGATTTTCTTCTAGGTTGCTTGAGTAATTCTTGTACTAAATCCCATCTTGATTCTGGTATGATAGAGGGAATTCCATTTTTTAATCGATATTTTGGCTTTTCACCATTATTTTTCCGAGTTTTATGACTAAAACAATCAACAGTAAATGTCTTCTGCATGATGATTTCGCCTTTATATTTCTCGTTCCTGAGAATATTATAGACAGCTAAACTTGTCCAACGCTCCAAACCAGTAACTGTTGGTATATGATTGGTCATTAAAGTTGAAGCAATCTCACTTGCAGTCATACCTTCAATGTACGAATCATATATTAGGCGAACAATTTTTGCTTCTGTCTCATCTATCACTACTCGACCATACTGGTCTTTCGTATACCCCAGAAGGTTATGGGTAGGAATCATTGGTATCCCTCTTTTAAAGCGTTCAATTACAGACCATGTAATTGAAGCACTTTTTTGCTCACTCTCACCTTGAGCTACTATGGCCATAATACCAAGAATGAATTCACTATTCGTATCAAGTGTATTCAAATTTATATCTTCGATGTATATTCCAACAGGTGGGGACAGCGCCTTCAACTCTCGGTAAATGCTAATAAAATCTAGCTGATTGCGAGCAAACCTACTTACACTTTTAACGATTATCAAGTCAATCTTACCACTTCTACAATCATGAAGCATCTGTTGGAATTGTTCGCGTCGTTTGATTGATGTTCCTGAAGCTCCCTGGTCAGCATAGATTCCAGCCATTATCCAATCAGGGTTACTATTGATTCTTTCAGTATAGGTTTGTTTTTGAAGTTCAAAACTACCTGACTGAGATTCGTCAAAAGTACTTACTCGACAATAGGCAGCAACACGCAACTTCTTAGTCTTAACATCAGTGAACTCTCGCTTTGCAGGAATAATTTCAACAGTTCTCTCAGATACAAATGCATCTCGAATTTTCTTCTGTTGATGAGTAGTTTTAGAATTCCGTCTTACCATTGGTTTTACCTCCTTTCTAGAAATCTACATAATAATTATATATATATTAACTACATTTTTCTAAATTAGAAGATAAAAAATGACCTAACTAAAAATTAGGCCATTAATACTTGTAAATAAATTTTTAATTTTATGCCAAACTGGTACTACAGAATGATTCCGCCCATCTAGAATCTATGTAATATGTATTCGTTTCTAGGTCTTGAACATCTGTAAGGTAGTACTCATATTGTTCTTGAGAAAAGTCGAGAGATGCTACTGCAATCTGGTTATCAATAAACATAAACTGATAGCTTCCCTGTCCAACCTTGGTAAAAACCATATGCTCATAGTTAAACTGAATATCACCATCCTCTAGAGGACTATTCATAAACTTCATAAGCTCAATTGCTCTATCATCATACCCTGCTGAAACAATCTGTACCTTCTCAACAAAAGACTCTATATCCGAAACTACTCGAATTCTATATTCACTGAGATCAACACCCTCAGAAATCAAAGAGTATATTTGCATAGAAAGAACATCAACATTACCGTCTGCACAATATTGAATAATTGTTTTTTGTTCTTCATCTACTACGACTGTTGGGTAATCAATTAGCACCATATGGTTACAGTTATGGCAGGTAAACTTAAAGAAATCCCAGTCCAAAATAGCAGAAATAATGTCGGGGGTCTTCACCGCATAAACCCTATCAAATCGTTCAAATATACTTTGTTTTCCACAATTAGTGCAGTTTGTTTTTGTTAAAAATATAGTTGTCATTCTACTTTTCCTCTTCATCATTAATAAGTAAGCAATTTGCTTTCACTTATTATATTCGCAAGAAAAAGTAAAATTTGCGAATTTTTTCAAAAAAAATAATAAACTTCATTAAAAACCGTTATGTGTTATTGTATCAATTTCAGAACTCACACTTCGGTGTGGGTCAGCACTAGACAATCAATCCTATCCACACCTCGACTATGCAGATAGGGAATCAAAGTCCGCTCTGCATTTGCCTGCCGAGACCGCTCCTGCCAGGCTTCTTTTGCCGCGAAATCGACTCGTCCGCCCACATCAATCAGAACCGTCCGCCCCCGCATATCCCGCAAAAAGATGCTATCCCCCTGCCCGATGTCCACCACCGTCACCTCGTTTTCCAGCGGGTGTTTGGTCATGAAAAATAGCAGAGCGAGGACCAAGCTCAGTCCTATGAGCCATTTCTTTTTCCTGTGAAAATCATAAAGTAAGAAGAGACAGACCAGCAAGAAAACAAGAATTACCCCAGACGGCTTGCCCAGTATCCAAGGCCGCAATCCCAAGTCCGCCACCCAGACAATGATTTTTTCCATAAAGACAAAAAATCCGTTGACCCAAGTTATCTTGACCAAGGGTGAGAGGAGAAAAATGACCGACAAACCTGGCAAAAGCAGAATATCAAAGACAAAGGAAAATACAAAGGTCAGAAGGATGGACAGGGGCTGAAAGGCATAGAAATAGGTCATAAGCACCGGCAAAATTCCCAGTGAAATACTGAGACTCTCCACCGCAGCCTTTTTGACCTGCCCCAAGTCCTCAAAATCAAAAACTGTCAGCAAAAAAGCATAGGTAAAGGTCAGGACACCACCAGCTGTCAGCAAAAATCGGGGCAGAATCAGCAGACAGACAAAAACCGTCACCGCAAAGTTATCCAGCTTCCGCAAGCCCATATTGACTAAAATTTTCTGAACCAAGGACCGCACCACTGACACCGAAAAGCCTGTCAAGCCTGCATAGACAAGGGAAAAGGGAATTTGTAACTTATCCACTGTTTCTTTGGTCAAGCCCAAACGCAGTAACATCCAGCGAAACTTGTCGATGAAAAAGCCAACCTGCATGCCAGACAGGGCAAAGAGATGAATGATTCCTAGACTAGAATAGAGGTCACTCATCTGGTCGAAATCACTATCCAGCTCCCCAAACAAAAGCCCTGTCATGTAGTGACTCATAGGGGCTGGAAAATTGATTTTGACATAGACCAAGGCTTGCCTCCGCCAGCTTGATAGCCAGTCAAAAACATTCCAAGACTGGCCAGGGACAATCTTCTTAATCGCCGTTAGCTTGACAGTCCGATAGATGCCCTGTGTTTTCAGATAGGCCTGATAGTCAAAGCCCTTGAAATTCCGCTGACCAGCTGGCAGGCTGACCTCTGCTTCCACTTCTAGCTGGACCAGGTCTGCCAGCTTTTGAAAATAAGTCTGCTCCTCCTGACTGGTTAATTTATAGAAAAGCTGATAGGTTTGTCCGTCAGCCCGACCGCGGAAGGACAGGCTGTCCCCGTTTATCTTGATGGTATCGGGAAGCAGCTGGATCTGGTCGACATGACCTGGAGCTGTCTGGTCTGCCCGCTCCCATTGGACCTTCTGACATCCGAAAAACAGACCAAACAGGGCTAGAAGCGGCAGCGTTTTGAGGAAAACCGTCTTACCTTGCCGAAACCCAAAGACAACTGCTGCCAAACTGAACAGGCCCATTGTCATCAAGGAAAAAGAGTGGACTGCAAAGTAAGCCGCCACCGCCAAAAGAGCCAAGTGGATGGGCTGGCAGGGGAGCTTACTCAACCGTGACATAAGGTCGGATGCTTTCCACGGTCTTGTCGCCAATGCCCGAAACATTGTTGAGGTCGTCTACCGACTGGAAGCCACCGTTGGCCTCTCGATAGGCAATAATGTCCGCCGCCCGCTTGGCACCGATACCCGAAATGGTCTGCAAATCAGCCTCGGTCGCCGTGTTGAGATTGACAAGAGTGGTATTTTTTTCGTCTTGAGACATAGCAGAGCTAGCCGTCGTGCTGGTCACCACCGAGATATTTTCTTCCTTACTGGCCACATAGACCACCGCCTCGTCGCTGAGCTTCTGAGCCAGATTGATAGACTTGGGATCTGCCTGACTGGTCAAGCCACCAGCTGCCTCAACTGCATCATTGACACGCGCACCAGCTTCTAAAGTGTAAAGCCCTGGTTTTTCCACCGCTCCTTTGACATCAACGACCAGCTGGCTGGGTTCCTCACTTACTTCTGTACTGGTTTGCTCGACGGACTCAGAGCTGCTAGAAGCCTGTTCGGTCTGCGGAAAATCTGTCAGGCCTGTCTGATTAGACTTAGCTGGTTGGCTGAATATTAAGAATGTCGCCATAAGCAAACCAGCTGCTGCGGGCAAGGCAATCTGCCACTTGTATTCTTTCAGCATTTCTATATAAGTTTTGATTGTATCCATAAATTACCTCCACCTATATAGTTCGCAAAAAAACAAAAAAACTCGCAAATTTACGAGTTTCAATCCTATTTTTTATCCAACTGAGTACTTGGTTGCCAGAAGAAGCTGGCGATATAGCTAAAGGCATAGGTCAATCCCAAGATAAGAGCAACCAGCAAAAGAACTGGGATACGATAGATATAAGTCAAGATATTTGGCTTTTTCTTGGTCTGGAAAGAAGCTGCATGGTTATCCAATCTCTTGAATTCCGCTTCGATTCGGCTAGTTACTTCTGCTGTACCTGCATCATCCATACGCTTGATGTCCGAAACATCGATAGGATTTCCAAAAGCCACATCGATTCGCTCACCAGCTAAAAGCCCCTTGATAGTCATGGGACCCACATAGGTAGCTGGCATGAGTTTGACCTTGGCTGACTTGGCAATGACTGCTACTCCACCTTTGAGTTCAGAGGAATGACGGCTACCAGAAGGGAACATGACAAGTGAGCGGTCACTTTTTTTCAACATATTGACAGGATACTTGATCGCTGCCATGCCGGGATTTTCACGGTCAATCGGGAAGGCTCCACATTTTGAAATCCACCAACCAAAACCACGGTCCTTGAACAATTCTTTTTTGGCCATAAAGATAAACTGCTTGGGTGCTGCCGCATAGCCTAGAAAAACAGGATCCCAGAAGGTTTTGTGCGGGGAGATGAGGATATAATTTTCTTCCTGTGGCAAGATTTTTTCTCTGTCATGATAATGAATATTACCATTGATAGCCCAAAGTAAAAAAGTTAATAGCGTTCGTAGATAAGAATAAAACATAGACTTCTCCTTTTCAATCTCCCCTATTATAGCATAAATAGATGGATAACCCTAGACCAAAGTTGTAAAGCTTTTCTCACAGACTGTCCTCGCTTCCGTGTTTTCGGGCTCGGGTTAAAACAGTCTATTCACAGACTGTCCTCGCTTCCGTGTTCTCAGGCTTGGGTTAAAACAGTCTATTCACAGACTGTCCTCGCTTTCGTATTTTCAGGCTCGGGTTAAAACAGTCTATTCACAGACTGTCCTCGCTTTCGTGTTTTCAGGCTCGGGTTAAAACAGTCTATTCCCAGACTGTTTTAATCAACCGACTTCAAGGCTTCCAGCATATCCACCTTTCTTAGATGGTAGTTGACATAGATGCCAAGGGCTGCAAGAATTCCGATAATAGCCACAACTGGAATGATATAAACTTCCAGTCCGACAGCGGGATTAAATCGAATGCTGTCCGACCCAATCATTTCAAGGAGCAACCTGTGCAGATAGGTACCGCCTACTAGTCCGACCACAATTCCGATAATGGAAAGGACAATGGTTTCCCGATAGATATACATGGTCACCTCCCGATTATGGAAGCCTAAAACTTTAATAGTGGATAATTCTCGAATCCGCTCGGACATGTTGATGATAGTGAGATTATAGAGAATGACCAGTCCAAGTAAGATAGATAAAAGAACCAGAATGGTCATTATGGTTTGTAAGGAGCCTGCAATAGTGGTTAGCATAGCCATGAGGGAAGTATTTTGCACCAAACTTTTGACAGCTGGCATGGCTAGTAGCTGGCTAGCAAGCTTCTGGACATGGCTGGTCTTATCATTTTTTAACTGTACCAGATAGGCATTGGCAGTCTTTTGCTTGCCCGTCACTTGCTCGTAGTAACCTCTGGTCATATAGATAAAGTGCCCGGCATACATATCCGCCACAGCTACGACCCTGACTTGCACTTCCTTATCTTCCAGAGTAAGTCCTAATTTATCCCCGACACTGACACCGTAGATTTGGGCTAGTTTTTCCGTGAGGACAATGCCCCTGCCACTCAGCTGGATAGCTTTACCAGAAGAATTTTCAAGACTGACTAGATTTCCCAAATCCTGACGGTCTGAAATATACAGACCAATGGAAATATTTTTTCTCTGGTCGCCATCTTGCACTGTTTGACTGAGCTGTTCAAAAGCCACTGGCAAGAATTGACCAACTTGATTTGACTGGAGAAAGGCTGTTAATTTGTCTAAGTCCTCCTCATCTGCTCTGCTATTTTCCACTACCAACAAATCATAATGAATGAGTTCCCCAAACTGCCGTTGGACTACTCCTGAAATGGAGGAGCGAATGCCTAAGCCACCGAAAAGAAGGGCGACCGTCCCTGCCACACCAAAGATGGTCATAAGCATGCGGAGCTTGTAACGGAAGATGTTGCGGGCAGTCACCTTGTGGGTGAAGCTCAGACGAGACCAGATAGCGGGCCATTTTTCTAGCCAAATGCTTGAACCTGCTGCTGGTGGTTTGGGAAGGAGCAACTGGGCAGGTTTCTCGGTCAATTCTCTCTGGGCCACCAAGTAGGCGGGCAAAACGGAGGAAATCAATGATAGGAGGACGGCTAACCCAGTCCAGAGAGGATAAAAGTGTAGCTTGGCAGGTCCAATCACCGTCGTCTGCGTGATAATGCTCGAAATGATGGGTGATAGAACAAGATTTCCAGCAAGAATGCCGACAAGAGTACCAACTAGGCCTGCTGCTAGTCCATACAAAATGAACTTGGCCATGATTTGCCTATTGGTATAGCCAAGGGCCTTGAAAATGCCTGACTGGGTCCGCTCCTCATCAACAAAACGAGCCATGGTGGTAAAGGTAACTAGAGCTGCAACTAGGTAGAGAACTACCGGAAAAACATTGCCTACTGCTGCGATGGACTTGGTCGCATTGCTATAGGTTGTATAGCCATCGCCTCCTGGCAAACTGGACCTGGTGTAAATTTGATAAGGCGATTTTTCCAGCTTGCTCAGGTCGGACCTGGCCTGGGCAATTTCTGTTTTGGCTTGACTAATTTCTTGATTGGCTTGGGCCTGCTTTGTAGACAAGTTGGATTGAGCTTGGGTCAATTCTTTGTCAGCTTCATCCAAACGGAGTTCTTCTTGTCGCAAGGTTAAGTCAGAAGATTCCAGTTGGCTAACACCCCATTCATAATCAGAAACACCCTTATGATAGGCTGCCAATCCCTGCTCATATTGAGCAAAACCCGCTTGGTACTGGGCCAAGCCTGTCTGGTATTCCTGATTCCACAGGTTGTAGTCAGCTAGTTCAGACTCATAGGCACTCACCTTGCCCTGATAATAGTCATAATTCTTGAGGTAGGTCTGATGAGCTTGGTCATAACTAGCTTCAAGTTGGTCGAGACGAGCATTTTCAGTATCCAAAACTTCCTGCCTGGCCAGTAAATCTGGATAGTCAGATAAGGTCTGTCCTGCCTGGACCTGACTAGCAATTTGCTGGTTGAGTGATTCTTTTCCTTGGTACCAATTGGAACGACCGGTTGATATTTCTGAGGCAGATTGACTGAGTTGGGTATTCTGCATATCTAGTTCTTGTTTGGCGCTCTCCAATTGTTGCGCCCTTTGAAGCAGTTCGGTATGACTTCCGTCCAAGAAGGATTTGGTTTGGTCCAGTTTGGCTTTCTGGCTGTCCAATTCTTTCTTGCTTTCTTCTAATTGAAATTTGGTTTGCAATAATTGAGCCAGGATGGTCCGCAATTCCATTTCCGATTGAACTAGTTTGGCCCTGCCACGCGCAAATTCACTGCGGCCACTTGCGACTTGCTCCTGACCAGTCGCCAGGTCTTCTGCTGCTTGATCCAGCTGAGATTGGGCCTGGGCAATGTCTTCTTCACCTTTTGCAATCTCTGTTTGCCCTTCTGCTTGAATGCTGGCCAAGCGTTTTTCATCATTATCAGCCAATAACTTTTCTAGGTCTTCTTGGTGTTGGTCCAGTTTCTCCTGATAGGCCTGGCTATAATAGGGCAGGTCTTTCAAATCATCATAAGCAAGCCGGGCGATTGTGTAGACTTCTGATTGGAAACTGTCCTTGCTCACCACCCCATAGCCAACCAGTTGGCCATCACCACTTGTGGCCATACCCATAGTTTCATTGTCCCAGATTTCTGACGAAGCCACAAAACCAACAACTGTAAAGGTAGTTTGGGTCAGGATGGTGCCATCCTTATCTGACTCAGTTACCTGAAAGGTGTCACCTATTTTGTAACTTGCTTGTAGGGAGGGAGATAGAGCTATCTGGTCCTTCTTGCTAGGGAGTTTACCTTCTAATAATTTATAGGTGGAAATAGATTTTGGCACTGAAAATAGCCGAACGGCCGTTTGATTTTTCTTGTCTACTACATCCTTAAAATGGCCAGCCTCTACTGTCGCACCTTTTAGTGCCTCCAATTCGTCCAGGTCAGCTTGACTAAGTCCCAGACCTGAAATTACCGCCAAATCCATCGTTCGATGACTGGCTATATAGGCTTGGGCCGTCTTTTCCATATTGGGAGCTGTTACTTTCAGTCCTGTCAATGCTAGAGCTCCCAGCATCATCAGGCTAAAGATGGACAAAAAACGCCCCTTGGAAGAAAGCAGAGATTGCCTCATATCCTTCCAGTAGATTTTCTTTTTCATCATATCACCCACTAATATTCTAGACTAGCAATGTCCTGCGGATCTGCGTTCAACTCGACAGAATGCACACGGGCGTCCCGCATCCGAATGACCCTATCTGCAATAGGTGCCAGAGAGCTATTATGGGTCACGATAATCACCGTTGCCCCTTGTTTGCGGGACATATCTTGCAGGATTTGCAAGACCTGTTTACCTGTTTGGTAGTCCAGAGCGCCAGTTGGTTCATCGCAAAGTAAAATTTTAGGCTTTTTTGCAACGGCACGGGCAATGGCCACCCGTTGCTGCTCACCACCTGAAAGCTGAGCGGGGAAATTATTGATTCGGTGACCGAGTCCGACCTGTTCCAAGACTTCCTCGGCATCCAAGGCATCCTTGACGATTTCTGCTGCCAGTTCCACATTTTCCTTAGCGGTCAGATTGGCAACCAAGTTATAAAATTGAAAGACAAAGCCTACATCGTCTCGGCGGTAATTGGTCAGTTCATGACTGGACAGCTTGGAGATATCCACACCATCAATCCAAACCTCCCCCTCGTTATTGCTATCCATGCCACCTAAGATATTGAGCAGAGTGGATTTGCCCGCACCAGATGAACCAAGAATGATGACCAGCTCCCCCTGTTCAATCTCAAAGGACACGCTGTCATTGGCCACAATGGTCGCATCCCCCATTTGGTAGTATTTAGAAGAATTGATTACTTGGATATAGGACATGGTACACCTCGCTTTTCTTAGTAATATTATAACATAAAGAGAGGGTTTTCACCCTCTCCTTCATCTTTTACACTTGGGCAATAGCAGAGCCGCCATAGAGTTTGAGTTCTTCTCTGATCGTTTCGTAGTAATATCTGTCAAATGCCCGCCAAGCCTGCCTGCTGGTTTCACTCAATCGCAAATCGCCCAGTCCAACCAAAAAACTGGTCGAACGATAAAATTTCTCAATCGCAATCAGTTCTGTATTGGTAACAGACTCGGCCTCCGACAATATGCGTATCGTCTCTGTCAAATTATGCTGGAACCGTTGTTCATCAGCTGTCCCCCGCTTATCTGCTTGAAAGGCCTGATTCAAGTCTTGAATGAGGGCCAAAACGTCTTGAATAATCTGTGTCTTTTCCATAAAAGACCCTCCTTGTTTTGATAAATTTAGTATATCAAATTAGACAAAAATATTCAAGTCCTTTGTAATCTCTTGACTTATACTTATATAGATATTATAATTATAAAAAAGGACACATTTATACATCTATCCGTTCGCCATTTCTCCCTTGGAGGTATCTATGTTTCAAATTGAAGGTAAGCTATTTTTCCGTAGCAAGAAAAATTTGTTCGCTATCTTGGTCATGCTGCTGATGATTCTAGCTAGTTCCCTTCTAGCAGGCTACTACAATCGGCAAGCCAAATTAAAAGTCATCCAACACTATGAACAGTCTATCCGAAATTTTGAAAATATCATACAAGATTTAGAAACACAGTATCAGAATCAAACTCTCAGTGAAGAAGATTATCAGGCTGAAAAGGACTTCTTTACAGACTATATTGCCAACTACCAAATGGAGATTGAGGCGGTCAAGAAGGAGGACTGGACCTATTTTTATGAGAAAAATATCCAGCACTATCAGCAGGATGGCCAATACATCAGCCTTTCCTACCGAAGCTATGAATTTACCCCACAAACTATCGAAAATACCTTCTTGATTTCCAAGTACCTGCTAGAAAAGGAGATACCCTCAGCCTTTCCAACTGAGCTTTACCTAACAGCCTTTGAACATCCCAAAACACCAACAGACAGAGAAATCGTCAAGAGCCTGGGCCAACAGGCCTTAAAGGGAACCAGTCACGAAATCTGGCAGGGTCAAAAACAGCTGGGCATGGTCATCACCCTTCCTCTTTTTCTCTTAACTTTCACCAATTTTTTCATAAAGGACCAGCAGGGAACTAGCCGACAGATTCGCCTTTTACAGACCCTAGGGCTGACTAGAATCCGAATTACAACCAATAAATACTTAGCCTTCCTGACACTGTATACCACCCTCTTTCTCACCCTCTATCTGAGCCATTTTCTCGTCGCTTTTTTGCTAAATGGAAATAGTAGCTGGATCTATCCCGTCACAATCTATAGCAGTAAGGGACTGGCTTACAGTTTTATCACCACAGCCATTAAACCTATTTACCAAGTCATCTTGCTGGCCTGTGGTATGCACTATCTCTACCTTCTATTTTTGCTGGGAGTGGCACAGACCTTGGCTAGAGTCTTAAAAAATGGACTGGCTGGACTGGTTGTCACACTAGGACTTGTCATCTCTGCCAACTTCTATCCCCATATCTTCAATCCATTCAGCCTTTGGAATGCAGGCAATCTGGCAGACGGAAGTGCTATCATCTACCATCAATTAACTGGCTACAGCATTCCAAAAGTCTTTACAGTCCTGCTCATCAGCAACCTGCTCATCTACAGCCTGCAATTCTATCTCCTGACAAGAAAAAGTGAGGTCTAACCATGCGATTATCTATTCACAATTTGTGCAAATCCTACGGGAAAAAGAACATACTAGACCAGCTAAACCTAGAACTGGTGGAGCCTGGGATCTGGGCCTTGATTGGACCAAATGGAGCTGGAAAGACAACCCTCCTAGACTGCATTGCCAATCTGCAAACCTTTGATTCGGGAGAGATTTCTATAAACGGTAAGAAGCACAATGACCCAACTATCTATCGAACCTTTGCCTACCTGCAGGACAACCGGGTCCTCTACCCTGAATTGACAGGGCTGGAGCATTTGCGACTGGTCCAAACTATCCAAGATTTACCAAAAGAGCGGATTGAGGAAGTCATTCAAGAAATCGGTATCCGTGATTACGTGAAGATCCCTGTCAAAAATTATTCCCTGGGAATGAAACAACATCTCCTGCTGGCTATCGGTATTATGAACAAGCCCCAGGTCATGCTCTTGGATGAACCCTTGAACGGCTTGGACCCGACCAGCTACATCCAGACCAGAAAATTGCTCCAGAAACTAGCAAAGAATGGGTCAACCATTATCGTGTCTTCCCACCAATTAAACGAAGTGGATCAACTAACCGACCAACTGCTCTTTCTCAAACAAGGAAAAATCATCGAGCGAAAACTGGAACAGGTTGGGCGACAATATGCCGTTCAGACTAGTGACAATCAGACCGTTTATCAGAAACTTGGGCAAGTAAATGGATTGACTTTGGTCAATGATAGCATTCAGGTAGACACGAGTGTTCATAGTCTGCATTTCTACCTAGACCAAGTCATGACGTGTCAGGTGGAAATCCTGGATATTACACTTCAGGAACACCAGTCCGAAGAGATTTATAAAGAACTATTTGAATAGGGAGGTCTGACCATGAAGCTACTGTCCCTTTTCATCCTACGACTGAAACGCAATGCTATTTTTCTATCCCTGATAACCGCTATCGCCCTTATCCCATTTGCCCTGTCCTATCGGAATGTCCTAGAGTCCGAAAACCTGCGATTTGAGGATCGAGCCCGTATCACACAAGTCAAAAAAGAAGCTGAAATGGCCTTGTACTCTGACGATAATGAAGCCCAAGCCTTAGACCAGGAAAGCATGGATTATTATAAAATACTCTTGGAACTAGCGACTACCTACTTAGAAAAGGAACATATCCAAGGAAAAAGTCGGGAGGTATTGGAAACGGAGCTAGAACTCTACCAGACCTTGCAAAACTGGGAGGCAAAGGGAAATAGAGTCAATCATTTTACGAGCAGCGAACTAGCAGAACGTATCACAGTCTATAAAAAAGTTCTAGAGCAAACTCTTACCTTTCACTACCCTACTGCTCCCAAGGACTTTTATATGACCTTCTTGCAACTTCTTCCTGCCAGTATCTATATGATTCCTCTTGTCATCTGTTGTCTCTTAGCTTGGCTCCTCATGACCGACCTTTCCAAACATCGTGGTCTCCTCTTTATCAACGGACTATCCCCAAGTCAATATGCCACTAGCCTGACCTTACTTGCACTTTTCCTCCAAGTTGCTATCTATACTCTCATCCTGTTCATGCTACTTTTACTGGCACATCAGTTCCAATTTACCTTCCAGAAAGACTATCCTCTACTAGTCGACACAAATCCTCAGTCTACTATAACAGTAGGGAAGCAGTTGCAGAAACTCTTGCTGGAAATGGCTGGTGTGATAGGTTTCTATCTGACCTTTATCCGATTAGCAACTGCTAAAGTCCTACAAAGATATAAGCGAAAATAAGCCACCTTGAAAATGGTGGCTTTTTGCTGGCAAAAAAACGATGCCTGTTCAGACATCGTTATATTCTTTTATTTGACAGCCTCCAAAGCCGCATCATAGTCTGGATGTTCGTTGACATTATCCAGGTATTCTACATAGGTGATTTCATTGTCGGCATTGAGGACAAAGACCGCACGCGCCAGCAAGTTCCACTCCCGCATGAGCACACCGTAGGATTTACCAAAGGCATGGTCATAATAGTCGGACAGGGTCACTGCAGACTCCAGGCCAGAATTTCCACACCAGCGTTTTTGGGCAAATGGCAGGTCAGCCGAAATGGTGATGACAACCGTATTGTCACGATCAGCCAGTTCCTGATTGAAGCGACGAGTCTGGGTATCACAAATCCCTGTATCAATAGAAGGCACAACACTGATGACCTTGGTCTGCTTGCCAAAGTCTTTCAGACTTTTCAAACTCAAGTCATTGGCCATAAGGACAAAGTCAGGAGCCGTATCTCCCACTCGTAACTGCGGACCTACCAAGGTCACTGGTTTTCCAATAAAGGTTGTCATATCTATCTCCCTTGTATTTAATATATCTATTGTAAGCGTTTATGTAAAAAAATACCAGTTTTTTGACTGGTATTTTTAGTCTATTTTCACCCTTTTCAATCGCAGAGCGTTTAAGAGGACGGAGACTGAACTCAGGCTCATGGCTGCTCCTGCTAGCATGGGATTGAGCAAGGGGCCACCGAACAAATGAAGAATCCCCATGGCAACTGGAATGCCCAATACATTGTAGGCAAAAGCCCAGAAGAGATTTTGTTTAATGGTTCGCATGGTTGCTCGGCTGAGCGTGAGGGCTCGCGGCACGTCTAACAAGTCACTCCGCATCAAGACCAGATCTGCTGACTCGATAGCCACATCGGTACCAGAGCCAATGGCTAGGCCCAAATCTGCCTGTGCCAAAGCAGGTGCGTCGTTAATGCCGTCTCCGACCATGGCCACTCGTTTACTCTCTGCCTGCAAGATTTGGACCTGACGGGCCTTGTCTTCTGGCAGGACATCGCTAATCACGCGGTCAATCCCGACTTCCTTGGCAATAGCCTGAGCAGTTTTCTCGTTATCACCTGTCAGCATGACCACTTCCACTCCTTGCTGACGCAGTTTGGCGATGGCTTGACGACTAGTGGGTTTTACCGTATCGGCTACGGCTATAAGTGCCAGAAGCTGACCTGCTTCTGCTAGATACATAGGAGTTTTGCCTTGACTGGCTAATCGCTCTGCCTGCTGGCTGGCAAGTGCCGTATCCACACCTGCCTCCACCATCAGCTTGGCATTCCCAAAGAAAATGGTCTGCTCTGCTATGGTCACCGACAAGCCTCGACCTGCATGGGCCTGGAAGTTGGTTGTCGGCAAGAGCTCCAAGTCCGCCTGCTTGGCCGCATCCAGAATGGCCTGGCCTAGAGGGTGCTCTGAGTTCTGCTCGCTGCTGGCTGCCAGCTGGAGTAGTTCCTGCTCTGTCCGATCCGAGAAGGAAATCAGGTCTGTCACCTGCGGCTGACCTTGGGTGATAGTTCCTGTCTTATCAAAGACCATGACCTCAACCTTGGGCAGGATTTCCAAGGCCTGACCGGACTTGAAGAGGACGCCGTTCTCCGCCCCCTTGCCAGTTCCGACCATGATTGCCGTTGGTGTCGCTAGGCCCAGTGCACAAGGACAGGCGATGACCAAGACCGAAATGGTGATAGACAGAGAGAAAATCCAGGAATGTTGCCCCAAGAGCAGCCAAGCTAGGCCTGAGAGGACCGCAAGACCCATGACAATAGGCACAAAGACCGCCGACACCTGATCGGCTAGCTTGGCAATGGGAGCCTTAGACCCCTGTGCTGCCTCAACCAACTGGATAATCTGAGCCAGACTGGTGTCCTGACCCACACGGGTTGCCTGGAAGCGAAAGGCACCGGTCTTATTGAGGGAGGCACCGACCACCTGATCTCCGACAGACTTGCTGACGGGCAGACTTTCACCTGTCAACATGGACTCATCGACAGTCGATTGCCCCTCAACTACCACACCGTCCACCGCAATTTTTTCACCTGGTCGGACGATGACAATGTCACCCACGACCACCTCTTCTAATGTCACCTGCACTTCCTGCTCATTACGCAGGACCTGAGCCGTCTTGGGTGCCAAGTCCATGAGGTGCTTAATAGCCTCTGACGTTCTCCCCTTGGACACGGCCTCCAGATACTTGCCTAGCGTAATTAGGGTCAAGATAACCGCCCCCGACTCAAAATAGAGTTCTGGGTGCCCGCCATGTCCCATCTCGACCGCATCTTGAGCGATTAAGGCAATCATGATAAGGCCTTGGGCAATAGCAGAGCTGGTACCAATGGCAATCAAGGAGTCCATATTGGGATGACCTGCTAGCAGGGTCTGAAAGCCCTTGGTAAAAAAGCTTCTTCCAAGATAAACCACTGGTAAAATCAGAATAAACTGAGCCAAGGCAAAAGTCATGGGTTCATGTAACCACTGGGGCAGGGGCAAGTTAACCATGGGACCCATGGCAATATACAATAAGGGGAGGGTGAAAACTACTGACCAGATAAAACGAGTCCAGAGGCTGGCAATTTTCTCATCCTGCCTGTCTGCCACCTTTTCCTGACTCTTTACTTCTGGCTTGATAGCCTTGTAGCCAGCCTGCTCAACAGCAGATAAAATGGCAGCCGCATTCAAGCGGTCCTTGTCATAGGTGATACTGGCCTTTTCTGTCGCAAGATTAACAGCCACTTCTTCTACACCAGCCAGTTTCCCTAGCGCCTTTTCTATCGTCATAGCACAGGAAGCACAGGTCATGCCTTCAATGGCATAGGTTTCTGTGATAAGATTGCGAACCAAACCATAACCTGCCTTTTCAACTGCTTGACCAATGTCGCTCAAACTCAAGACATTTTCATCAAAACTGACACTCAATTTTTCAGTTGCCAGATTGACGCTGGCTTCCTCTACTCCTGTCAATTTCCCGACAGCTTTCTCCACTGTCAGAGCACAAGAGGCGCAGGTCATGCCTGATACACTAATACTTTCTTTTTGCATTGTTCTCTCCTTTGACTACGTTTGTAATCACATTATACAAAATGTGACTACATTTGTAAACGAATTTGTTTTGAAAAAAGAGAGGTTGCCCTCTACTTCTTCTTAGCCAACATAGTCGCAAACCGCATTTTGAGGAAATTGCCATTCTCATCACGTTTATGTAGCTGACCAAAATCTTCATTGTACTTGACCAATTCCCAGTCACGATAGTATTCCTTCAACTCCCCTGCTCCAAAGGTAAAGGAGAAATTCATAGGACAGGGTGCATCTTCCGTATCCATGGCCGCCACAATCAAGTTGTAACCGCCCGGTCTTGTTCGTTCCTGCATATTTTGGATAATGGCGAGTACACGGTCACGCTCCAAGAACATGAAAACCACGGTTGAGATAATCCAGTCGTAGTCCTGCTCCAAACTGGCCGAGTTGATGTCATAGGTCCCAGCCTGCAAATCCAAATCTTCTGCTTCCTTGACCTGCAAGAGTGTCTGAATGCTCGGCACATGCTTATCAACTGCCGTCACCTCAAAACCCTGCTGGGCCAAGTAAAGACTGTTACGACCATGACCGCATCCCAAGTCCAAGACCTTACAAGGTTTGATAGTATGTAAGGCCTCCAAAACCTCCGAATGCGTCCGCGTGTAGCCGTACTTTTTAGCAAAATAATCCTCTGGCTGACAGAAAAATTCCAAGAAAAACTCAGTATCTTCTGTCAACAGGGTCACCCGATGCCAAGCCTGTGGCTCGACAAAGGGAACATCATCTATCGGACCATAGACAAATTCCCCTAAAATATCGTTATCATCTGAAATCGGCTCAAATTTGAGCTGACCTTTCAAGACTTTTATTTTAGCCCAAGTACCTACTTTGGTATTGTGCTTGGTTAAAAAATGCTGGGGAACCGTCTCCCGATTCCAAATGGGCATGCGTTTGTAAGGAACTAAAACTGTCATTATCTCTCCTTTTCCATGCTAATATTATAGAAAAACTTCATGAAGTTTGCAAGCAACAAAAGACCAGGATTTCTCCCAGTCTTAGCGACTATTGATAGCCTTCATGGTCCGCTTAATATCACGGTCTTGCTCACGGCGTTTGATGGACTCTCGCTTGTCATAATCGTGCTTCCCTTTGGCAAGCCCTATCAGGACCTTGGCAAAACCGTCCTTGATATAGACCTTGAGGGGCACCAGAGTCATCCCTGTTCCCTTGACCTCATTGCCCAGAGATTCGATTTGCTTCTTCCGCAAGAGCAACTTGCGGGTCCGCGTCGGCTCCTGGTTCCAGATATTGCCCTCATCGTAGGGAGCGATATGGACATTGACCAACCAAGCCTCACCCTGCTTGATCTGGGCAAAGCCGTCCTTGAGGTTGATCCGCCCCGCACGAATAGACTTAATTTCCGTTCCCGTCAGGACCATCCCCGCCTCCACTGTATCGACAATGGTATAGTCGTGGCGGGCTTTTTTATTCTGTGCAATCACATTGCCCTCACCCTTGGCCATGCCTATCTCCTTTTCTTATTCTTTTTCGTTACTTCTTTGTAAAATGGTTTCTTTTTCTTGTCTGGCTTACCAGCCTTAGACTTGTGGTCTTTCCCAGACTTGTGACGTCCGCTGTCGCGACCAACAGCTTCTTGTTTGTGGTGCTTGCCCCGTCCTCGCCCTGACCGATCATCACGGTCACGGTTGGAGTGACTAGCAGTTCTCCGCTTGGCTTTCAAAGCTTTTTCGACAATATCCAGCTCGGACGGCACGTGGGCAAAATCGATTTCCCCTGTCATCTTGTCCGCCCGCGTTAGCTTGATACGGATTGGCTGACCGACACGGAAGACACGACCTGATTTCTCACCCTGCAAGGTCAAAGTTCGCTCGTGGAACTGGTAGTACTCGTTGAGGTTGGTGACATGGATCAGGCCTTCAACTGTATTTGGCAACTCTACAAAGAGCCCAAACTTGACCACGCTAGACACGACTCCGTCAAACTCTTGCCCAACAAATTCTTGCATGAACTCTGCCTTCTTCATGGCTTCGACTTCCCGCTCTGCCTCAATGGCACGGCGTTCTAAACTGGACGAAGACTTGGCAAGCTCAGGAATAACCTGTTCAAAATGCTCTGCTTTTTCCGCAGGATTTTGACCATATTCCCGCACCATACGGTGAACCAGCAGGTCAGGATAGCGGCGGATAGGGCTGGTGAAGTGGGTGTAGAACTCGGCCCCCAGTCCGTAGTGGCCGTGGTTGTGCTCTGAGTAACGCGCCTGCTGCATGGAACGCAGCAACATCATGTTGAGGACATCCGCATAGGGTTCATCCTTGACCCGCTCCATAAGATCTTGAAGGGCATCCTGGCTGATAGAGCTAGCCGTACCGTAAACCGTCAGACCAAAGCTGGTCGCATAGTCAATAAACTTCTGCAACTTGTCTGACTTAGGATCCTCGTGGATCCGATAGATGAAAGACAAGTCCATCTTGGCAAAATGCTCGGCAACGCACTCGTTGGCCGCCAGCATGAAGGACTCAATCATCCGCTCGGCAATGCCTCGCTGGCGCAGTTGGATATCGACTGGCAGACCGTCCTTGTTGACGATAATTTTAGCTTCAGCTGTATCAAAGTTGAGAGCACCACGCTTATAGCGCATGGTTTCCAATGTTTCCTGGAGTTTGACCATGAGGTCCACACTCGGCACGATTGCCTTGTACTTGTCCAGCTTTTCCTGATTGCCTGCAATCATGTCATTGACATCGGAATAGGTCATGCGGAAGGTGGTTTTGATAACCGTTTGGCCAATCCAGTGCTTGACCACCTTGCCCTTACGGTCAATTTCCATAATAGCTGACTGGGTTAGACGGTCCACATTTGGATTAAGGGAGCAAATGCCGTTTGACAGGCGTTCTGGCAGCATTGGTACCACACGGTCGGTCACATAAACAGAAGTCCCACGCTTGACAGCTTCCTGGTCCAAGGCAGAACCTTCGGTCACATAGTAGCTGACATCAGCGATATGGACACCTAACTCCAGATTGCCATTCTTGAGTTGTTTGATATGGACCGCATCGTCCAAGTCCTTAGCATCCGCACCGTCGATAGTAAAGATGATCTCACCTCGCAGGTCCAAGCGTCCTTCAAAGTCCTTCTCAGACGGACTTTCTGGTACTCGGTTGGCCTCCGCCAAAACTTCATCAGGGAATTCCGACACGATATCCATGGATTCCAAAACTTCCAAGACATCGATCCCTACATCATCCTTATGCCCCACCACATCCCGAATGGTCGCAATAAAGTGGTCACGTTTCTTGTTTGGATAGGCTTCAATATCGACTTTTAGGATTTCCGTTCCGGTCAATACCAGAGGTGACTTCTTGATGTAAATCTTCTGAGCGATTTTCTGGTTTTTAGACTTGATGTAGCCTGCATATTCTGGCTTATCTTCGTCAAAGACAATTAGGCCCACCGCAGTTTTCAGGCTATGTTCTAAAATATCAATGACTTCCGCTTCCGCAGCCGTCCCCTTGAGCCTGTCCGCCACTTTCTTGATCGCCACTTCCACTCGGTCGCCCTCGATGGCAAAATTAACATCGTCACGACTGACAAAGAGATCATCTTCCTCCTCGTCAATGGTCACAAAACCAAAGCCTGACTTGTGGGCACGGAAAATGCCCTGCAAGGTTACTCTATTTCTAGTAACCTTGGGCGCTGGAAGAGCAATTCTTCCAGCTTGGTCGAAAACCAGTTTTCGCCGTCCTTCCATAGAAGAAACCAGCTTGACCAAATCTGTAAAGCTCTTCGCAGAACTAGCTCCAAACTGGTCTGCCAGCTGATCCATGGTCACAGGACCAACTTCTTTAATATAGTTAATAATTTCGTTTTTCATGTTGTATTTACCAGAGTGCTAGTTAAGAATCTAGCACTATTTCTCTTAGTGTGCGTTATATCCAGACGCAGTGGTTGATTGACAGATTTGTACGTGTTTCACACTCCAAATCTGATCTAATCAACTGTGCGGGGGTGGGCAGACGAACTCCTTTGCATTTGTCGAGTTCTGGCCCACTCCCAAAAAAATAGACCAAGAACAAGTCCCAGTCTGATTTATCTATCTACTTGAAATGATAACAAGTGCTAGCGCATCCAACATCCATAGGAAAATAAGGATAGCTGTAATACGTTGCATAACCGCTTCAAAACCACGCGCCTTTGTACGCTCAAACAAAGCACCACTAGTTGAGTCAAAGACATTGCTAGATTGGTTCTTAGCTGGTTGAATAAAAATCACTGCAATCAAAATAACAGATAAAATCAACAGAATTGTTAATAATGCTTGATACATATTTTTTTCACTTTCTACAATAACTTAACATATTATACCACAATACCTATTTGGTTTCAAGATGAAGGGTTACTTTTCTCTCTTTTGGACAGTATTTTAAGACTTCAATTTTATCTGGGTGATTTTTGGCATTCTTGCTAGTCAAGTAATTTTTACTTCCACACTCCGTACATTGCAAATTGATTTTAACTCTCACTAAATCTCCCTTACTTTCAAATAGTTTCTAAAATTGATAACAGACCAAACCAGATTGAAGAGGACAAGGCCACTGGACAAATAAAATACCCAATCATAACCCAGTTGACCTGCTACACTTGATCCCAACATGGGCCCGATAACAGACCCCATATTGTTAAAAATCTGATTATAAGAAAATATCCTGGAAATCCCCTCCTTAGGCGTCAGCTTTGTCAAAAGGGAATTGACCGAAGGTAGCAAGGCCCCCGTTCCAAATCCATAGAGGAACCGCAAAAGACCTAGTTGGAAGGGATTTTGAGCAAAGACGCAAAGAACGTTTATGAGTAGGCTATAGACCAAGGCCATTAGCAATAGTCTATGATTACCAATCTTATCACCTATTTTCCCAAGATATCCTGATGTCACTAGCGATGCCATACCAGGCAAGGAAATGATAAATCCAGCTACAAAAAGGAGATTGTCCGTCTGTCCCAAATGCCGCACATAAAGGGTCAAAATTGGCACCACAGCCTGAGCGGCCGCGATGATGACCATCGAGGTTACAAAAAGCCCCACCAACATCTGCTTATCCTTGACCTGTGCAAAGACCTCTTGAACAGACATAGCATCACCTTTTTTGACAGGAACAAAATCCTCACGAATGTAAAAAACGGTTAGCACGACGACCAAGGCATAAAGCAGACCGACCAGCAAGAAGACATTGTGGACACCAAACATCTCCGCCAGAATACCGCCTAGCGTTGGCCCAATCAAGTTACCCGCCACTGCCCCTGTTGACAAGGTTCCTAGGGCATAGCCTGTCTTATCTTTGGGCACCTGACTGGCAATCAGGGCTGTCGCATTGGGAATGTAACCTGTAAACATCCCGTTCAAGACCCGCAGGACAATCAGCCAAAAGACATTAGGCACAAAGGCCATACCACCCATAGTAAAAATCATGGCAAAGGCTGCTCGCACCATCATGGGCTTGCGACCGTAGCGGTCTGCCAAACTCCCCCAGATAGGAGCCATAACCGCCGCCGAAAAGGCATTGGCCGACACCGCCAAGCCCGCATAGTATTCTACCTGACCAGCTCCCACTCCCAGCTCCTCCACGAAGACCGAGATAAAGGGCATGACCAGGGTAAAGCTAACTCCCGTCAAAAAGTTACCCAGCCAAGCCACTTTCATATTTCGCTGCCAGTAATGACTACCTTCGTCCATCCTTCATTTCCTCCAAACCTTTGGCCACCTGCATCAAGGTCGCCTCCACTGCTCCGCTATTGTCAATCACAAACTGGGCCTTGCTCCGCTTTTCCTCTAAAGAAAGCTGAGCAGCCAGTCGATTTTCTGCATCTTGAGCTGAATAACCATTGCGCTTCATCAGCCGATCCAACTGCTGCGCTCTATCGACATAAACTAGCCAAACTTCATCTACTTCCCCGCTATAATCCGCCTCGTAGAGCAAAGGAATATCCATGAAAATTACATCCTCAGTCTGCTTGAGCGCATCCCTTCTAGCCAACAATTCTTGCCTGATAATTTGGTCCTGCAAGACAGACAAACGAGCTCGCAACTTGCTATCCGCAAAAACAGCCTGCCCCAGCTTGACCCTATCTAAATTTCCATCATCTGATAAGATGTCTTGACCAAACTCTTTCACCAAAACCTGATAGAGCTTGCCACCTTTGGCCTGCAACTCATGCACGACCGCATCCGCATCGATGACTGGATAACCTTGTTCTCTCAGAAAAGCTGTAACGGTTGATTTTCCAGAGGCGATGCCACCTGTTATTCCGATAACTTTAGCCATCTTTCACCTGACACTTGGGACAGAAATGTGTCCCACGACCGCCCAGCTGGATTTTGACAATCTCTGTCTGGCAACGGGGACAAGCCTGTCCTGTCTTTCCGTAAACTTGTAAATAATCCTGCATGTTCCCATCCATGCCCAAGGCATTTTTGTAGGTCCGAATGGTTGAACCACCTTTTTCAATACCCAGTTGTAAAACATCTATGGTGGCTTGACGGAGGTCCGCCACCTGCTCTGCCGACAACAGATTACTCGTCTGTGCAGGATGAACTTGGGCCTTAAACAAGACCTCATCGACATAAATATTTCCCAAACCAGCCACCAAAGACTGGTCCAAAAGATGCGACTTAATGGGCTTTTTCGACTTGGCTAACTTGACTGCAAATTCTTTTAAGTCAAAATCCGCTTCCGTCGGCTCAGGACCGATTTTGCGACTGAGAAAATAGGCTTCTACATCAGCCTTGCCCAGCAGCTCCATGGTCCCAAACTTGCGGACATCTTGATAGACCAAGGTTGAACCGTCCGTAAAGGTGAAAAAGGCATGAAAGTGCTTGTTGGCAGGCACCTGATCTGGAAAGAAATTGTATTTGCCCTCCATTCGCAAGTGGGAAATAAGGACATGATCCGTCAGGTAAATCAAGAGATACTTGCCTTGACGAGCCACATCTAAAATCTCCTGACCAATCAAGTCTTGGCAGAAAACAGTAGCACCAGTCTTAATCATGGGAGCATAGGCTACTTCTACCTTGGAAATAACCTTTCCCTTGACCAAACGATTCAAACCACGACGAACCGTCTCAACCTCAGGCAATTCGGGCAATGTACGATACCAAGAGCGTAAAAAGCGACTGAAAATTAGGAGAGCGACGCTGTGTGACTTGCACACAAGAAGCTCTATCTATTTGGGAGAGGGAAAGAACTCGAACAATCATAGAAGAACTTACCTCACATCCTTAAATCTAAGTTCGGGCTAAAATAGTCCACTGGACTATTTTACTCCCACCCCCACACAGCTCCAAAGGTTTGGGGAACCTTTGGAGGTTGGAAATAGTACGAACAGGGTTCGCTTCCTTAGTATAGGCCTGATTTGGAGTGTGGAACACGAACAAATCTGCCAATCAACTACTGTGCTGAGATGTTGACACTAACCTTAAATAGTGCAACAAACTACCTTTTCAAGTACGCAAACACTCGTCCTTTCTAATGAAATTACAATGTCAAAGAAAAATAGAAACATGACCGACGGTTCATCGGAACCTAGGTCATGGTTGTGATTTTCAAAGAGTCGTAGGCGGGTTCAAGACAACACCTAACCGGCTTTCCTTTCTCAACTAAATTTTTGATTGATAACCTGTTAATCACTAGTCAAATCTCGAACATAGTGAACTGTTCGGCTAACTTCACGGAAGCCATGCTTGATATGAAAATTCTGACTAAGTAGGTTATCTAATTCTGCATCAGACCCCAGTTGGCTTATACCACGGCTTTTAGCCCAACCTTCTGCAAAATGCAACAGTTCTTCTGCAATCCCTTGACTACGGTAATTCGGACTAATAAAAATTCCTTCTAAATAGGCCACTGGACTCGTCTGACAGCCTTCTACATAGTCCTGACGGAGCGACAAACTAATCCACGCTATCGGCTCCTCACTTTGAGAATAGTACAGAAACTCAAAAGGAAACTCATTATTTGAAAATTTCTCTATCAAAACTTGCTCACTTGTCTGCCAAACCTGACTTGCAAAGAGAGTCCAAGTAGGAAGAGATCGTTCAGTAACTGCTCTAATCGTCATTATATCTCACCGTAACGACGCAAAACACCACAAAAGTGGTGCTTCACGCTTGAAATTGATTCATTTCTATTCTGGTGAGACAAGTCACACCAGGCTACCTCGCTCTCTAGTTTTCAAGCTAGGTTCACACATGGTCACTTTCACATTTCTAGGTGACCAGCTGAAACAGTCTATTCACAGACTGTTTCACTCCCCCGGACCTTCCTCGCTCTCCAATTTCTTGGCTCGTTTTTTCACATGGTCACTTTCGCATTTATAGGTAACCTGCTGAAACAGTCTAATCCTAGACTGTTTCACTCCCCCGGACCTTCCTCGCTCTCCAGTTTTCAAGCTCGGGTTAACAATGTCCACTGGACATTGTTAATACTCTTTCTCATTATAGCCAAAGTCGGCGAGGTCGAGTTTTTTGTCACGCCAGTTTTTCTTGACCTTGACCCAGGTTTCGAGGAAGACCTTGTCGCCTAACATGAGTTCGATATCACGACGGGCCATGGAGCCGATTTTCTTGAGCATGGCTCCTTGCTTGCCGATGATAATGCCTTTCTGGCTATCACGCTCTACCATAATCGTCGCACGAATGTGAACCTTGTCAGTAAATTCATCACGTTTCATGGACTCGATGACAACGGCCACAGAGTGCGGAATTTCCTCACGAGTCAGGTGCAAAACCTTCTCCCGAATCATCTCAGACACCAAGAAGCGTTCTGGGTGGTCTGTGATTTGGTCCGCAGGGAAATATTGGAAACCTTCGTCTAGGTTTTCCTTGAGAATTTCCATGAGGCGGTTGACATTATTCCCTTGAGTAGCAGAAATAGGCACAATCTCCTTGAACTCCATCTGTTGACGGAAATCATCAATCTGTTCCAAGAGCTGGTCTGGATG
Source organism: Streptococcus sp. SS-4456 (assembly GCF_036680365.1). Lineage (NCBI taxonomy): Bacteria > Bacillati > Bacillota > Bacilli > Lactobacillales > Streptococcaceae > Streptococcus > Streptococcus sp. SS-4456. The sequence continues at coordinate 44,003 of NZ_JAVIHI010000008.1, forward strand.
AACCTTGTCAATCTTGTTAACAACGAGAATAACTGGAACCTTGGCCTGTTTAAGGCGTTCCATAATCATGTCGTCACCTTTGCCTCGCTTCTCATCCGCTGGCACCATAAAGAGGACCGTGTCCACTTCACGCAGAGTGCTATAGGCAGATTCCACCATAAAATCCCCCAAAGCCGTCTTTGGCTTGTGAATTCCCGGTGTGTCAATGAAGACAATCTGCTCTTCTTCTGTCGTATAAATCCCCATAATCTTGTTACGGGTGGTTTGAGCCTTATCGCTCATGATGGCAATTTTTTGCCCCATTACATAGTTGAGAAAGGTCGATTTCCCAACGTTTGGACGACCTAAAATCGCCACAAAACCTGACTTAAATGTCATGTATTCTCCTTATATTCTAAAAAATAAAGTCCCAAATTTTCGGCACAAAAATAATCAATCCTGTCAACAAGGCAAAGCCTGAAACAAACAAGACTGCCCCTGCTGCCATATCTTTTGCATTCTTTGCCAACATGGAAAAATGATAGTCCGACGCCAAATCCACCACATTCTCAATAGCCGAATTCACAATTTCAAAAGCGATAACCAGACTGATGCTAAGCAAGAGGAAGAGCCATTCTGTCACAGATACTTGGAAAATCAATCCCGCAAGTACAACTAGGACAGCTGAAGCCAGGTGCTTCTTCATATTGCGTTCTTCCTTGAAAGCAGTCAACAAACCTGTTACTGCAAATTCTAGACTAGCAATCAATTCTCGGTTTTTCCAGCGATTTTTTGAATTATTCTCTTGTAAGTCCATAGGCCGTCAAAATTTCTTCTTGTAAACCAAACATTTCTGCTTCTTCTTCTGGCGTATAATGATCATAGCCATTGATATGCAGAAAACCGTGTACAGCTAAAAAGCCCATTTCGCGCTCGTAGCTATGACCATAATCTTCTGCTTGCTCACGCACCTTATCGATAGAAATATACAATTCACCAATATAGGCATCGAAATCTTCCATCATTTCAGCCAATTCAGGATTGTCCAGTAAGTCTTCCTCATCAAAAACAATCTCCGACTCTGGCTTATATTCTAGGCTGACAACGTCTGTCGGACGGTCAATTCCTCGGTACTCCAAGTTAACCTCATGGACACGCTTATTGTCCACAAAGGTCACAGCCATTTCCTTATTCTGCTTGCCAATTTTTTCGGCAGCAAACTGAAGCAATTCCGTAATCTGCTCCTGCATCTGAGCAGAAACCTGCCCTGTTTCATCTATCATTTCAATATACATAATATTACGTTCCTTTTACAGTTCCATTATAACACAAAACCTATCAATGAGGAGTTTTTAGTGGTATAATATCCTCAGAAGCTATCAAAGGAATGGAAAATGTTACAAACACCGAAACATATTACAGCAATTATCGAAGCTCATTTGGACCAAATGACAAGGCTTGAAAAACAAGTAGCCAGCTACTTTACCCAGTTGGACCCTGCTAGTGCTGATCTCAGCCTTGAAAACACCACCCAAACCCTGCATATTTCCCCATCTGCTCTGACCAGGTTTGCTAAAAAATGTGGATTTTCTGGCTACAGGGAATTTGTTTTCGCATTTCAAAATAACCAGCAGTATTTGGATAAGCATTTTGAGAAATTGCAGCGCAGCCTGACGAAAAAAGTCTTGATCGACTACGAAGAAATCTTGACTGCCACCAACAATTTAGTGGATGAAGAAAAATTGGAAGAAATTGCCAAGCTCATTGACAGTAGCAAACGTGTCTACTTCTATGGTATAGGCAGTTCTGGCTTAGTGGCCATGGAAATCAAATCCCGTTTTATGCGACTGGGGGTCGTTTGTGATGCCATTACAGACAAAAACAACCTCATTTGGACAACCAATATCCTAGATCAGACCTGCTTGGTCATTGGACTCTCCTTGTCCGGTCAGACAGAAGAAGTCATCGAACACTTACACTTGGCTGCTCAGAAAGGGAGCACAACTGCCCTTCTAACCACCAAGACACCTTCTCAATCCCCCTTTGACCAAGTCATTCCAGTCGCCTCTGTCCGCCATCTCAACTATGGCAACCGTATTTCCCCTCAAATTCCCCTCCTCATCATGCTTGATGTTATCTACGCCTATTTTTTATCCATCGACAAGGACAGAAAAGAAAGTATTTTCAAACAAACCATCAAGAAATAAGCAGAAAAGGCACTACTGTATTTCAAGTAGTGCCTTTAATTAGTTAGCCGAAAAACGTGTCCCAATTAAATAATCATAGACATAGTCATTAACCTTTACATGCATGGCATCGTGGGCATATTCTGGTAAGATTTTCATTTCTTTTTCAACTTCCAGTCGATTGTAGATAGCAAATTGGGTTGATGGAGGACAAACGCCATCTTCTAAGCCTGTCACCATAGCTACCGGGCATGAAATCAAGTGAGCCAGATTTTTTGCATCAATATAGGATAGGGTTCGAAGAACCTCCTCTTCCCTTTCATGAAACGGATCTGAAAATTTGAAATATCGAAACAATTCGTCGTAGGCTTCACTATTGTTGCCAAGTTCCAAGACCCGTTTAAAGTCAGATAGGAAAGGATAGATAGCTACCGTTTTACTGATGTGGGGACTGAGAGCAGCCGCTACTAAAGCCAAGGCTCCTCCCTGTGAGGCACCGTAAGACACCAGGCGCTTCTGGTCAACAAAGTCCAAGCTGGCAATAATCTCAATCAGCTGATAGACATCCAGATAGACATCCTTATAAAACAAGTGTTCTGGTCCTTGCAACATCCCTCGAATAACCTGCCCCTTAACAGTAAGACCATCAAATTGCCCCAAATCCTGAGAACGCCCCGCCTGACCACGGACATCCATAGCTACTACCCCATAACCAGCTGCTAAAAATTTCAAGTTCTCAGACCAGTCGGGTCCTTGACCTTGGTAGCCATGGAAATAAAAGAGAACGGGAACAGCTTGCTCACTCTTTGGAAAGAGGCACTTGGCAAAAACCTTGGAGCCATTTGTACCCGTAAAGGTCAGTTCGTAGCAAGCTACATGAGGCAAGCCACATTCTTTTTCAAGTAATACATGGTTTGCTAGACCTGTCAACTGATTTTTTTCATTCTGCCAGAAAGCATCAAAATCTGCAGGGACTTCCTGCCGACCACGATAGGTCAGCATATCCTGCAAGGTCATATTATCAATCATCATTCAACCTCTCTACAACTAGAAAAAAGACGGAAAGCTTCCAAATCTAAAGGAGAAGAGAAAGGGAAGGAAGCTCTCCATCTTATCGTATATTATAGTAGCCCCTGCTTCTGTTGGAAGTGATAGAAGGCTCCCAGCATACCAGCAGCATTCTCATGCTCTGCAAAGGCCAGCTTGGTCTTGTCTGCTAGACTTGAAACCAGGTTTGCCTTCAGAGCTGCTTGGATTTTCTGATAAAGATACTCTTTTTGCGCCATAATACCACCGCCAAGAATAACCACTTCTGGATTGGCTACATAGCAGATATTGGCAATACCTTGACCAAGATAGTTGACCATTCGGTCAATGGCAGCAATACAGTGAGCATCTCCTGTCTTGGCTTCCTGGAAAATCTTATAGCCGTTCCAGTCTGCTGGATCCTGATCATGTAAACGAGCCACCTCTTGGACAAGAGCCGTCGTTGAAGCCAAGTCTTGGAAAGCCCCATCTGAAAGGTGGAGATAGCCGACCTCACAGGCTGAATTACTAAAGCCATGGAAAATTTGACCATCCACTAGCAAGCAACCTCCAATGCCCGTGCCAATGGTCAAGCAAATGGAAATCCGACTACCTTGACCAGCACCTGAAATACCTTCTGCTAGGCCCGCACAGTTCACATCGTTTTCAATCTCGCAAGGAAGTCCGAAAGTTGCTTCAATTTCAGACTTAAACTGGGTACCAGCATAGTTTGGAATTTGTGGCCCTGAGTAGAAGATCTCTCCCTTGTCAGGGTCAACCATCCCAGCCGAAGAAATGGCTACACCAGAAAGGGGGGCTTGGACATGGAAATCTGCCACTAGTTTTTTGACTGTCGCTAGGATATGGGGGCCACCCTTGTGGGCTTCCGTGTCTATCTTAAAACTTTCCAGGATCTGACCTACTTCATCCAGACGACCATATTTAATCTGAGTTCCGCCAATATCAATAGCAAGATAGGTTTTCATAGACACCTCCTAGGCACCAAATCTTTCCTTAGCATCACGAATGACCTGAGCTGCTTCTTGAGCAATGACCAAGTCTGCTTCCGTCAAGGCTGTCAGCGGTTCCCGAACAGAACCGATGTCCAAGCCATCATTGATACGGATGACTTCCTTGATGACTGCGTACATATGACCATGACCGGAAACCAGTTTACCAATAATAGTATTGATAGTCGCCTGCAATTGACGGGCTGTTTCCAAGTCCTTGTCCGCAATCAATTGGTTTAAACGCAGGAAGAGTTCTGGCATAGCACCATAGGTACCCCCAATTCCACCCTTAGCGCCCATGAGGCGACCACCTAAGAATTGCTCATCTGGACCATTGAATACCACATAGTCTTCACCGCCTAGACTGACAAAGGTATCAATATCCTGAACTGGCATAGAGGAATTCTTCACCCCAACCACTCGTGGATTTTTCAGCATTTCCTTATAGAGACTTGGTGTCAAGGAAACACCAGCCAGTTGCGGAATATTGTAGATAATGAAATCAGTGTTTGGTGCAGCTGCACTAATACCGTTCCAGTAAGCAGCAATGCTGTACTCTGGCAAACGGAAGTAAATCGGTGGGATGGCTGCAATAGCATCAACACCCAATTCTTCCGAATGACGAGCCAGCTCCACACTGTCCTTCAAATTGTTGCAGGCCACATGGTTGATAATGGTCAATTTACCCTTGGCAACTTCCATGACCGCTTCAAGAATTTGCTTGCGGTCTGCCACACTTTGGTAAATACATTCACCAGATGAACCGTTGACATATAGCCCTTGAACACCCTTGTCAATGAAATACTGAACCAGGGCTTTTACACGTTCTGAACTAATCTCACCAGCCTCGTCATAACAGGCATAGAAGGCTGGGATAATTCCATGATATTTCGATAAATCTTTCATTCTAATTCCTTTTTAACTGTTTTTATTCTTGACCCAAATTCTCTAATGAATAGAAAAGATAGGCCAGCGTAGGCAAAAAATAGCAGACAAACCAGACCGATTAAAAATGTCAGGTCTGAATAAAAGAGGATAGTAGCTACAAGTAAAAAGACCAGACCAACCATAGCGGTCAAGGACAACATATTCCCAAGACATAAAATTCCTTTTAGGAATAAGTCTTTCAACTGCAAATCAAATCGACTGGCTAACGGGTAGATATAGACCCAAAGTAGCTGACTAAAGAGCAGGATGGCAATACAGCTTGCACGAAAACTGTCAAATACCAGACCAGCCTGTCCCCAAATCAGATATAAATCCAAGAGACAAAATGTCGTTAACCCAATTTCTACCAGTGACAAGACCAGACCCTGTTTCCACTGGCGACCAAAATGACGCCAGTAGGTCGACCAGACCTTGATTTTTCCTTCTTCATTCATGTCCCATAAACTCGCTTGGAGGGCTAGTTTGGCAATTCCCAAGGTAAAAAGAGGAAGACTTGCCAAAACAGTTAAGCCATTTAAGAGCATGAGATCAAAGAGTTTTTCTACCAGTTGCCAAGCTGGATGATTAACATCAAACAAGGACTGAACCAGTGTTCTACCACCCTTTCCTTTCATTCACATCCTCCCCTTTCTATTTTCTTATTGAGAACTAGTCGTCTAGTAAGACTTTAATGACAAACTTACGGACAGTCTTTTGTCCACCTGCCCATTGGTTTGGTTGATGAACCTCACCAGGTAGGAAAATGGCAAAGTAATTCCCATCAAGTAGGCAATCCACCCATTTTTCACTCGGAACAAAACCGATATCACTTGCTGGATCAAAACCAGTATCTTCTCCAACCAGACGACAACCGTAAGAAATTTGTTCCTGTCCACTGATAATAAAATGGATGTCAGCGTATGAACGATGGTATTCAAATTCCTCCTTGAACTCTTCAGATAGAGTATTTTCCTGAAGGAAATAATAGACATCCTGACCAGCGATTTCATACCTACCTAGGTCCTGCTCGCGAAAATCACCCTTTTCCAGAACAGCCAAGGCAAGATCCAAGTTGGGATGTAGTCCCTTATATTGTGAACAATTGTCAATATGATCATAAATCATAGTTCTTTCTCCATGAATTAACCAGATTCTTATCCCTTAACTGCTCCCATGGTGATACCTTGAGTAAAGGATTTTTGGAAGACAAGGAAGACAGTAACAATTGGTACTGCAGCCATTGCCGCTCCCGCCATGATAACACCATAGTTGGTTGCCATTTCAGCCTGCATAGTCGCAACACCTAGCGAAATGGTCAAATTCTGACGAGAAGTCAACATAACCAACTGCATGAAATAGTCATTCCATGAGTTGATGAAGGTGAAGATAGCCAAGGCTGCAAAACCTGGTTTGACAATTGGAAAGGCAACATTCCAGAAGGTTGACAGCTCACCACAACCATCAATCTTAGCAGATTCCAAGAGCTCTGTCGGAATATTTTCTGAGAATTGCTTCATCAAGAATACACCGAATGGCCAGCCAACTAAAGGTAGAATAACTGCCGCTAAGGTATCATGAATCCCCATAAAGTTGATAATCCGTACCAGAGGCACAAGCACAACCTGCTTAGGAAGAGCCATGGCAGCGATGAAGATTGAGAACAAAATCCGCTGTCCGTAGAACCGTTTCTTAGCCAAGACATAACCAGCTAGAGAAGAGGTCATACAAACCAAAATCATGGTCGCCAAGGAAATAAAGACTGAGTTCCATAGCCACTGTAAGGCTGGGTTTTGAACCGTCAACTTGGTAAAGTTTTCTAGCGTTGGCTGGGTTGGCCACCACTGAGGCGGAATCACAATGGTATGAGGTTGTGACTTAAAGGCCCCTGTCATAATCCAATAGAAAGGGAATATGAAAAGGATGGTCAACAAGAGCAAGATAATCGTTGAAATAACACCAAAGGGTGTAATGGTTTTCTTTTTCATAGTTTCCTCCTTTCTAGTATTCCACATCATTACCCAAAATCTTGAATTGGGCAAAGGAAATCAGTGCAATCATGACTGCCAGGAAAACACCCATAGTGTTTGCATAACCATACTCAGACAGCTTGAAGGCTTTTTCGTACAAGTAGTACATGAGGGTGGACGTTGAATAGTTAGGTCCACCTGAGGTCAAGAGCTGAATAAGGGCAAAACATTGGAAGGAGTTAATGGTTGTAATAACTGCGATATAAAGAGTGGTTGGTAAGAGGCTTGGCCATTTGATTTGCCAGAAAACCTGATGTTCGTTGGCACCGTCCACACGCGCAGCTTCTACCAAGGAATTATCAATATTTCCAAGAGCTGCAATGTAAAGAATAATCGGCTGACCAACTGAAGTTGTTAAGAGGATAATAATGATGGCCAACAAGGCCCACTGCTTATCCCCTAACCAACTGATATTTTGTTCAATAAGGCCACCTGATTTCAAAACAAAGTTCAAGATACCTGACAGGGGATCGTAAATCCATTTCCAAACAACCGTTACAGCAACGGAACCCGTTACAACAGGCAGGAAGAAGACTGCACGGTAGAAAGAGCGAGCGATGACATTCTTTTCATAGGTCTGCGAAGCGACAAAGACTGAAAAGAAGACAACTACTGGCACTGAGCCAACCACGATAATCAATGTGTTAATCAGAGATTTGATAAAGATCGGATCATTAAACATCCGTACATAGTTATCAAGTCCAACAAAGGTGAAATCTGTCATGGTATAGTTAAAGAAACTGGTGACAAATCCCATAATCATTGGAGCTAGTACAAAAATGGTGAAGAAAATGAGAATAGGAGCCAAGAAGGTATAGGATACAATAGTCTCCCGCATTCTAATCTTATTTATCTGCACTTAAAACACCTCCAGTCTATTCGGAATCATTCATTATGAAAATCAAAATACCTACTGAAAATATTTTTTTGATTTTCACAAAGCATGAAAGGAAGAGCTCCCTTTCCATATCTTTGTAGTAACTGACAGAGAAAAGGAGCCTCATTCAATTCATTTATTTAATGGTTGCGTTTGCTTGCTCAGTGAATTCTTTCAAAGCAGCCTCTGCTTCTTTTTCGCCATTTGATACAGCTTGAAGCATTGGGAACCAAAGAGTTCTCATTTCAGCAAATCCATCAATTGTGTTGTAGTATGGTGAGTAGTAACCAGTCCACTCGTCAATAGTAGCCATACGTTCGTCATCATAGAGAGCACCAAATGATGTACGAACTGGGAAGGCACCTGTACGAACAACGTTCTTAGGACCCCATTCTTTGTCATCTGCGATGAACTGGATGAATTTCTTAGACGCTGCTACACGTGCTTCGTCGCCATTATTAAAGACTGCAAAGCCGTTTACAAGGTATTCAAGAGCTGCTTTACCATCTTCAGATGGGAATGGTACTTCAAGAACTTCTACTTTAGATGCTTCTAACAATTGTCCTTGGATACCATTTTGAGCAGGTCCCCAAAGGATAGTGTAAGAAGTTTGACCATTTGCAAAGTTTTGGATGTCATCGCCACCTGCGTATTGAGAGCCGTTCATCATGTAGCCGTCTTTAATCCAGCCAGCCGCCTTATCCAAGGCTTTGATCATTTGCTCTGAATCAGTTGTATACTTAGTTACGCCTTCGTCTGTGATGCTACCACTGTAAAGGTTTGCCAAGAAGGCACGAGTACCTTGGTCGCCACCTTGACCGTTAGAGAAGAGGGAACCAGGGTTGTAACCCTTGTCTTTCAAAGCCTTGATAACTTTTTCAAAGTCGTCAGTTGTCCAGCCATCTTTGACAAGGTCAAGAACACCAGCATCTTTCAACATCGCTTTGTTGAAGGCCATATAGAATGGAGCAGAGCTAAGTGGGTACATGTAGGCAGTATCACCAGCCTTAGATGCTTGAATGATGTTATCGTTGTTCACATCTTTGACAAATTCATCTGTGAAGAGATCATTCAATTCAGCCAATTTGCCATTTTTTCCGTAGGTAATGATACGACCTGGTGCATCAAAGAGAACGTCTGGAGCAGTACCTGCTTCGATAGCAGTCGTGATTTTTTCTGGTCCAGATGTAAAATCGATGGTTTCCAGTTTTACAGTAATGTCTGGGTTAGCTTCCTCAAAAGCAGCAATAATTTTTTGCTCATAGGTACCAACACCGTCTTCTGTATTCTCTTGTGTGAATACTGGGAAAGCCCACCAAGTGATTTCTGTCTTACCAGAAGCACTTGATTCAGCTGTTTTTTCAGCAGTTGTATTACTGCTACCACCACTACATGCTGCGAGTGACAAAACTGCCACACCAGCTAACAATGAATGTATGATTTTTTTCATCATTCTTCTCCTTTATTTTTTTGCTTCCCCATATGGGGTTATTAGACTATGTAACTATTTTTTCAGAGCCTGGATAAACCGCTCCGCTATTTCCTTAGGACGGGTAATGGCTCCGCCAACGACGATACCTGCCACACCTAAATCGTGAATGGTTCTAGCTTGATCTGGATAGTGGATTTTTCCTTCTGCGATGACATCAATCCCAGCACGACAAAGTCGGTCAACCAACTCAATATCTGGTCCATCTTCTTGTCGGCTATAGGATGTGTAGCCTGATAGGGTCGTTCCAACAAAATCAATACCTGCCTCGTAGGCTGTCACACCTTCTTCATAGGTGGAAATATCTGCCATGAAGAGTTGATGTGGATATTTTTCCTTGATTTGCTTGATGAAATCAACGATGTCCAAGCCATCATAACGCTCACGTTTAGTACAATCCAGGGCAATAACTGCAATGTCTAGCTCAGCTAGCTCGTCCACCTCTCTCATCGTTGCCGTAATGAAAGGCTCCTGAGGAGGGTAATCTCTCTTGATAATTCCGATAATAGGTAAATCGGTTACTTCCTTGATTTCTTTAATATCTCGAACACTGTTTGCTCGAATACCTACAGCACCCGCTTCCTGGGCTGCTTTGACCAATAGAGGAATAACACCGCCTTCTTCACTATATAAAGGCTCACCTGGTAAAGCTTGACAGGAAATAATAATGCCATCTTTAATTTGTTCTTTTAAGGCTTCTTTGCTGATGGTAGCCATTCATTTCTCCTTTCTATTACCGGATCCGAGTTAGCGCTTACATTATTATTATACAATATATTGACATCTTTTCAACAGACTTTTACATTTAAATTTTAATTTCTGTCTGAATAAAGAAAAGGGGATTTTTTGAAACTACTTTCTATTTTCTAACTTTTTTATAAAAATAGTTTCACTTGCTAAAATTGAAAAACCAGCCGGCTAGTCCGACTGGCTTTCACTCTATTCTATTTACTCAATTCTCCAAAGCATAAGGCTGCAATTCGGGATTGATTGGGGTGTTAATCAGGTTATTTGCATAGTTACAGAGGGTCGCTAGACTAACACCAAGCACTACATCCAAGGCATTCTCTGCGGTATAGTCTGCTTGGAAAAATTCTTCTTGCAACTGGTCGCCGACCTTGCCTTTTTCATGGATAACTGCCAAGGTAAAGCGAGCCAATGTATCCAATTTCGCATCTGCCTCAATAGGTGTCCCCTGACGAAGGGCCTGTAAAATTTCATCCGGCATTTTTATCTGCTTGATTGAAATGGCCGTATGACCAGCTACACAGAAGCCGCAACCATTAGCAACCGCTGCTGTAATTTGTACTACTTCGCGTTCAGTCGGTGTTAGACTATTGCGACGGTTAATACCTCCTACAGTTTGATAGGTTTCCAAGGCTGTTGGAGAGTTGGCCAAAAGTCCAATCAAGTTGGGGATGTAGCCACCATTATTTTTCTTGACCGTTTCCAAATTTTCTTTCAAATCAGGTCTAACAGTGTCCAAGGTATGAATTGGGAAAAATGTTTGTGTCATAGGGGTACTCCATTTCATGATTTTTCATGACAGTCATTCAACATGACAGTCAGGTTATGGGACTATCCTATCATAAAAATAGCCTGTCTGCTAATATATTTTACCTATCACGCCCATAAATAAAGGCTAATCCATAGGGATAATCGCCGCTGTCAAGTCCTCCCACTTGTTCACTATCTTGTCTGGGCTGACACTGGTTTCCGGAGCTAAACGCAACCGATGATTAAACCAAATAGCCTGCCAACCACAAGCCTTGGCCCCTATGACATCATTCTCAAAGGAATCGCCTACATAACAAATCTCATCAGAGGAAAGTCCCAAACGTTGCTCCATGACCTTAAAAATCTGCGGATTTGGTTTAGCTACCCCAAGCTGACCAGAAATAAGAATTAGGTCTTGGTCAAACCAATCCAAAAGGCCCAAAGTGCGTATCTTCCGCAATTGGTGGCGATGAGGACCGTTTGTTATGATCCCAAGCGCAAGTCCCCTTTCTTTACAATGGGAAAAAATCGCTGGAAACATCGGACTAAGCTCCAACTGTCCTTGGAAATAATCATAATCAATCTGAATGGTCAAAGCTAGAGCATCCGATACCTGAAATCCAAAATCAGCTAAAGCTGCTTTCATCCGATAGATATGACTGTCCTTTAAACTCATCTTGCCAGTCGCTGCTGCTTCAAATACCTGATCTGCATGATGACGAAAGGCTAGATAAAGGGGACCGACTAGCTCATCATCCACCTGCAAATGCCTATCCAAAGCCTTTTTGAAGGGCTGGATTTGGTCGTATAAGGTATCATCTAAATCAAAAATTACTGCTTTCATGCTTTGATTATAACAAAAAACCTAGCCCCTTGACTAGATTTTCTGCTTTGAATAATTTCCAGATTCCTTCACAGACCTACACACTCTCCTCAGCCGAGGACCAAATACTGACTAACTCTCTTGACAGGTGATTGACATACAGAAAAGCTACTCCCGCAATCACAAGCGTCGCCAGGATGATCTCCACTTGCAAGACAAATGACAGGAGGGATTGAAGTCCCACCAACTTCCCTAGGGTCAGTTTTAGGGAAATAGCAGAGCTGACAAGTGGAAAAGTAAAGGCTGCAAAGAGAGGACTAAAACCATTTTTGGTCAATCGTCTGAGCGAGAGAACCACTGTTAGATAGAAGGATTGGGACAGGACTAACAAAAACACAAGCAAGCGCAAATCTACCTGCTCTGCCAATTGAAGATAGGCAGTTAAAAGCAGGGCAGTCGGAGCTGCAAAAATAGCTAGCAGGGGAAATTGAGCCTGAACCAATTTAACACGCAGCAAACGATACACAACAACTGGCAACAAGATAGCAAAGGAAATACCCGCAAAAATCAGAGAAAACCATCCCAGTCTAAAGGCTTGATAGACTGGAGCAGTCACCCCAACCATGGCAAAGCCTACATAGACGATAAACCAGCTTGGAAAAACCAACTCCAACCTTCTTGGACCGATAAACCGATAGGAGAAAAAGACGATATAGGCACCGTAAAGCAAAACCAGAGTCAACCAAATTCCTTTACCAATTCCAAAAGGTAGAGGAGAAAGGCTGGCTGTCAGCAATAACAAGCCCATAAAAAGCGTAGCAAAACAAGAAGCAACAATGGGCTGACCTAGCTCAGTCCTAGTTTTTGACCAGACAGCAAAAATTCTGGAAAACAGCAGACCATAGCCCAGCAAGACTAAGGCTTGCAGACTGGGTTTGATAAGAGGATGAACAGTCGCCAGTAGATTGGCTAAGGCTACCAGAGCCAGTAGCAGACCTGAAAGGGCTAGGGGGACTTGGACTAAACTTCTTTTCATATTGGACCTCCGTGATAGATATGATGACTGATTGTAACAAGTTTAAACGAGTTACCCCTATCCTATCAGAAAAAGAAGATCCTTACTAATATATATTACTTATTCATCCTATAAAAAATGACTATACTGCTCTTCTCCTACACCCTAGCCTGTATCTCATGCATCTGAGCATAGACACCGCCTTGCTCAATCAGGTCTTCATGTCTGCCACGTTCAATAATACGACCTTGGTCCAAGACCAAAATCTGGTCTGCATTTTGAATAGTGGACAGACGATGGGCGATAATAAAGGTTGTCCGACCTTCCTTGACCACTTCCATAGCGTGCTGGATAATTTCTTCCGTTTCCGTATCGATATGAGAAGTCGCCTCATCCAAAATCAAGATTTTGGGATTGGAGTAAAGGGTGCGGGCAAAAGCAATTAGCTGGCGTTCCCCACTAGAGAAGGTTGACCCCTTTTCAAATACTGGTTCATCGATACCTTGTTCCAGGCGAGCAAGCATTGGACCTGCCCCAACTTTTTCCAGGGCCTCTATGACTGCCTGTCTATCCATCTTCTCCTTATCCATAGCCACGTTGCTAGCGATGGTTCCAGTGAAGAGATAGGGATCCTGAAGGACAATCCCCATGTGACTGCGCAAGCTCTCACGTGAATAATCACGGATATTTTTGCCATCAATCAAAACCTGACCCTCCTGAGGATCATAGAAACGGTAGAGAAGGTTCATAATGGAGGACTTGCCTGATCCTGTGTGGCCCACCAGAGCTATGGTTTCTCCCTTGTCAGCCTGAATGGAGATGTCCTTGAGAATAGGCTTGCCAACTTCATAGGCAAAGGTCACTTGGTCAAAGACCACCTGACCGTCTGTCACCGTCAATTCAGCACTACTATCGGGCTCCGTTTCTTCTTCCAGCAAGCCCATCAACCTCTTACCTGTTTCAATCGACCGAAGGAGATTTGGAAACTGCTTGACCAAGGCACCAAGGGACACAAAAATCCCTTCAATATAATCAATATAGACAAATAATTTACCCGGTGACAAGCTCGATTGACCTTGTAGGAATTGATAGCCAATAATGGTTAAAATCCCTGTCACAACCAGAAATTTCAGAAACTCCGTCAAGGTCCATGTCGAGCTGGATTGGGCCCAGATAATCTGGTTATCTGCAAGGCGCATCTTATCTGCTGTCGCTTCAAACTCAGCTAGCACTCTCTCTTCCTGCCCATAGAGCTGGATCAAACTAGCACCATTCATGGTTTCATTGACCTGAGTATTGACCTCACTTCGAGCATCGTAAAAATCCTTCATAGGCTTATCTGTCAACTTTTTATAGATAAATTGAATACCGATAAAGACTGGAATTAGTAGCAAGAGAGCAAAGCCTAGACTAGGATTGATGTAGAAAACAATCCCGTAGGTAAGAAGCAAGCGAATAAAACTATTAAAGACATTAACAAGAGTACCGTAAAACTGATTGCGCAAGGTTTCAGTATCGTTAACAATACGAGTGGCAATCTTTCCGGCAGGTTTGTCATCAAAATAAGAAATGGGCAAGTGCTGCATAACATCATAGGCCTGATTGCGCAAATACTCTGCGATCCTATTGGCAGAGTGCATCAAAATCCTCATGGAAAGGTAATAACCAAGTGCACCCAAGAAAATCATGATCACATATTGACTTGCCATCTGCAAGAAAAGGGATTCTTGGAAGGGTTGGCCTTCACTCAAGGCCCGCAAAGGTCCGTCGATGGCTTTTTGAATAATAAGAGGGGCAAAACGCAAGAGGCTAGAAGCTACTAAGTAACAGACTACAGCAAACGTAAAGAGCCACTTAACGCGACCAATTTGCTTCAATAAAAATCCTAAAACCTTCATTATTCTCCTCCTTCCTGACTTTGTTGGCGCTGGTATTGTTCATAGTACCAGCCTTCTTGGGCTAGCAGGTCTGCCGGTCGGCCTTCTTCTACAATGCGACCTTCATCCAAGACTAGTACCCAGTCCGCATGGTTGACAGCAGACAGGCGGTGGGTCACAATAACATTGGTCTTGCCTGCACGTTCTTTCTGGATATTTTGGATAATCTGACCTTCTGTGCGAGCATCGACTGCTGACAGGGAATCATCTAAAATGAGCAAGTCTGGCTCTCGTAAAAAGGCACGCGCAATAGAAATCCGTTGTTTCTGACCGCCAGAAATAGACACACCCCGCTCGCCAATCATGGTGTCCAGTCCATGACTCATCCGCTCCAAGTCCTGGCTAAAGGCTGCGGTTGCGATAGCCGCTTCAATTTCTTCCAAACTACTGTCACGCTTACCAAAGGCAATATTTTCCCCAACTGATTTTGAAAAGAGAATGTGTTCTTGGGGAACATAGCCAATTTTTTGCTCCAGGCTTGAGCGTTTGAAGTCAAGGACAGACTGATGATTAACAAGAAACTCACCCTGCCCAACTGGATACTGACGTAACAATTGTCTAACCAAGCTGGTCTTGCCGGAACCCGTTTTCCCAACAATCCCGACTGTCTGACCGGCTTTCAAGGTCCAGTTAATCTCCTGCAAACTCGGACGGTCCGACTGAGGATAGCTAAAGCTGTAGTTCTTGAAAGAAATACTATCCAGCTCGGCTATTTCTACCGAGCCATCCACTTCCAAGTCATCTCCTGTTTCAATCAGCTCCTGCAGTTTTTCAAATGAAGTCTTACCTGTCTGATAAACCAGTATGAAATCCGCCAGGGTCCAGAAAGGCTCTAGGAGGGAACTGACATAGAGTTGAAGGGCGATAACCTGCCCCAGACTAAGCTGACCAGACTTGACTGCCCCTGCTCCAAGCACCAAGACCAGGATAGTCGACAAACCCAGACCGACCGTAGCCAAGGGGTTATAAAGAGATTGCAGGGTAGTAATCCGGTCTCCACCATCCGCCAATTCCTTGGTTCGAGCCTGAAACTGACCCTTTTGAGTTGCCTTTTTGCTATAGGCCCGGGTGACGCGAATGCCTTCGACAACTTCCAAGACCTCATTATTGAGCTGTGCAACTGCCTCACGGTTAGCATCAATAGCCAAATCCTGCTTACGACCAATAAAAAAGAAAGCAACTGCCATAAAAATCATCGGTAAGATAGCCAGGAAGGAAATCTTCCAGTCAATCAAAAGCATGGTAGGAATGATAAATGCCAACATACCACCGGAATAGACCACAATCATGAGCCCATAGCCGACCATCTCCATCAGCCCATCAACATCCGTAGAAAATCGGGTCATGACATCCCCAGATCGAAATTTTTCATAAAAAGGTGTCCGCATGGTGACCATCTTTTTAAAGGCTCGTTGTTGTATATCGAATTTGAAATTGACTGAGGCCTGAAAAAGCTTAAGATGCCAGATAAAGCCCATCCCATAATTGAGAAAGGTCACCAAAAGCAAGAGCCCCATCTCTTGAACTAAAATCCGCTCAGTCAAGCCATTCTTGGTCAAAATATCCACCATCCGCTGAATGATTTGTGTAGGTATCAAGAGGGTGATATCGTAAATAATCAAGGTCACAACAACCACCAAGTAGAGCCACTTGTGTTGCTTGACGTAATCAAATATCAATCGAAACATATTTCTCCTTTAAGTTAAAACCTGTATTCATTCAAAATACCCTCTCATTCTAAAAGTATTTTACTTGTGAAAAAGGTTATTAAAACGATTCCTTTCTAAGCACAAAAAAGCCTAGGTGTGTTTTAAACTCCACCTAGGCATGGCTTTAAGTCCACAAAAATAGACTAACTCTAAAATAGCCCTGGAAAGCCCACCTGACCATGTTAAGACATGCTTGACTTTCCCACTATTCCAGAGTAGGGCCACGAAAACTCCAAAAGTCTTTCAATGAGCCCTGTTTTCCTGCTTAGAAAGGAGTGTATGATAAAAAATAGCTTGCTGAAGGACAAGTTGTGTGTTCATTTGTTTTACTCCTTTCTTTTTTCTAAGCCCTATTCTAACATAATAAACTGACAAGTCAAGATTTTTTTGATATCAGGGGAGAATTTGGGGCAGACATAACAAAAACCCTTGTGTATCAAGGGTTTTCAACGTTATTTTATGCTAGTTGCCGGGATTGAACCGGCGACCTCATCCTTACCATGGATGCGCTCTACCGACTGAGCTAAACCAGCAGTACCTTATTAGTTTACCATATTTTACCTATTTGTCAACACTTATTTAAAAAAGTACACCTCAATCCTGAAGGTTCTTCCTAGCTTTTAGTTAACAACACTACAGATGACCCGCGCCCACTAATACAATAAAATATTCCTATAACTGCACAAGCAAAGAAGAAATGGATGTTCCTTCTCACCATTCGTACTCGTAATGACAAAAAAATATGGTCCGTCACCAAATAAGTGCGGACCTTTTCATTTTTTAAATTTTCAAGTAACGATTCATGGAAATAACTGAACCGAGTGAACCGATGAGGATACCGATAACAAATAGGGCTCCAACCATACTTGGAATAAAAATATCCAAACTAATCAAGGACAAATCTTGGCTAGCAAGACTAGCATTGACAGAATTATAAAACATCTGATACAAGAAATAGACCAAGGCAGATGGTAAAATAGCGCCAAGCAAGCCTACCCAAGCACCTTCCCAAAGAAAGGGACCACGGATATAGCTGTTCTTTGCACCAACCAAGCGCATAATCTGAATTTCACGGCTACGAGAAATAATGGTAATACGAATGGTATTAGAAATCAAGAATATAGCTGTAAACAAGAGCAAGCCTGTTGCTGCTAGTCCCCAAGTGCGCACCATTGATGCTAATTTGAAGATACGCTCCGTTTCCACCTCGCCATCACGGACTTCTGTAACCCCATCAATTTTTGCAACTTCTGCCGCAACCGATTTTACGTACTGAGGCTCAGTCGTATCAATGATATAGGCATCGTAAAGCGGGTTTGCATCTCCTTGGAAGAGATTCCAGGTTTCACCAAGAGTGTCGGTCAGCTTTTTCAACTGTTCATCCTTACTTGAGTAAGTAACTGTTTGCACATTTGGAAGGGCTGTGATTTGGTTGTAAACCTTATTGAAATCAGGGTTGGCTACTGTTTCGCCGGCCTCATTGACAATGGTTTCAGCCTGATCTGTTGAATTGGCCCGTAAGTAAACATTGATACGAACATTGTGTTCCAAATCAGAAGCCAGTTTAGCAGTATTGAGAATAACAGAAGCAAATAAACCAACCATAGCCAATGTGATCGTTACTGATGAAATAGCAGCAATTGTCATCCAACCATTTCGCTTCAAACTCTTGAGAGACTCAATAAAGTGTCTAAAAAATCGTCTAATCATCGTATCCATACTCTCCTTGTTCTTCATCCCGTACCACTCGACCGTCTTCGATCGCTATAACGCGGTGGCGGAGGGTATTTACAATCTGACTATTGTGGGTTGCCATCAAAACTGTTGTCCCTTGCAAATTGATACGCTCCAAGAGATTCATGATTTCCCAGGAATTTTCTGGATCCAAGTTACCAGTTGGCTCATCGGCAATCAATACCTTAGGATTGTTGACAATAGCACGGGCAATAGCGATACGCTGCTGCTCACCACCAGATAATTCATTTGGGAAGGAACGGATTTTATGTTTCAAACCAACCAAGTCCAAGACTTCCATAACACGTTTTTTAATATTGCGTGGTTTTTCGCCGATAACTTCCATAGCATAGGCAATATTTTCAAACACAGTCTTTTTCGGTAAGAGTTTATAGTCCTGGAAGACCACCCCGACACTACGACGGAGCAAAGGGACATCTCTCTTCTTGATTTTAGCCAGGTCAAATTTCCCAACTGTCAAACTACCCTTATCAAGCTTTTCTTCACGGTATAAGAGTTTGATAAAGGTTGACTTACCTGCACCTGAAGGACCTACAATATAGGCAAACTCTCCAGCCTCAACATTGACGGACACTCCTCGAAGGGCCGTCGTTCCGTTTCCATATTTCTTGGAAACGTTCTTCATTTCAATAATTCTCATAGGATATTCTGTCTAAGACAGTCCTTTCTCTAGATTTTAGCTAATTCGCCATTTTAAGTAAGCATCGATAAAGCCATCCAAATCACCGTCCATGACCTTATCGACCTGAGCCACTTCGTGACCAGTACGATGGTCCTTGACCATGGTATAAGGCGTAAAAACGTAGGAACGTATTTGACTGCCCCAAGTAATCTCTTTTTTATCTCCCTTGAGTGAGTCAACCTCTGCCGCCTTCTTCTCTTGCTCCAATTGATACAATTTAGCCTGCAAGAGTTTCATAGCTCGATCACGGTTACCATACTGAGTACGGTCCACAGTTGACTGAGTCACAATACCTGTCGGAATGTGGGTCAAACGCACACCTGTTGAAACCTTGTTGACGTTCTGTCCACCGGCACCACCTGAACGGAAGGTGTCCATTTTCACCTCATCATCTCTGATTTCAATTTCAATGGTATCATCCAATTCTGGCATAACTTCCACCGATGTAAAGGATGTATGACGGCGTTTAGCTGAGTCAAATGGTGAGATACGTACCAAGCGATGAACACCCATTTCTGACTTGAGCAAACCATAAGCATTTGGACCTGTAAAGCTAAGGGTTACTGACTTAATACCTGCTTCATCTCCAGCTTGGTAGTCCAAGGTTTCTACTGTAAAACCTTTGGCATTACCAAAACGCTGATACATCCGAAGCAACATTTCTCCCCAGTCCTGAGCCTCGGTACCACCGGAACCTGGATGAATTTCCAAGATGGCATTATTGTGGTCATAGGGTTCTGACAAGAGCAAGGTCATTTCATAGGCAGTCATGGATTTATCCAAGTCTGCTAACTTCTCGACCAACTCATCCCGTACCGACTCATCTTCTGCTAGGAAATCCAAAAGAATTTCAGATTCATCATATAAATCCAACATCTGATGGAAATTTCCATAGGTATTTTTTAATTCATTTAATTCTTGGGAAGTCTTTTGTGCCGCCAAATTATCATTCCAAAAATCTGGCTCCGTCATCTTGTTCTCAAGAATGGCAATCTCTTCTTCCAGACCTTCTAAGTCAAAGAGACCCCCTAAAAGACGTTAATTTCTTGCCAAGTTCTTCAATCTTTTGGCGAATTTCTGCTGTATCCATATACACCTCATTTTTTATTTATCTTTGTATTATATCACATTTGCAGGCTATTTACCATGTTAAGAAATGCTGTCTGCTCTGCTAGGACATCTGCGTTATCCGATTTGATGCTCGCAATAAAGTCTACTATCTCCTCATTAGGCTGCTTTACCAATTGCCCCAAGGCCCAAATCGCCGTCGCCATGTGGACAGGATTCTGTTTCTTATCAATGATTTCTAAGAGTTTGGGAATGGCAGAGCGATCATTACTATTGGCTAAGGCTATGATGGCATTGCGCTGAAGAATGTTTTTTCCCCTCCAAGAACCAGCAATCAAGCCGAATTTTTCCTTGAATTGTCCATTGGACAAATCCAAAAAGGGAATTAACTCTGGTTCTGCCAAATCTGGATCAATCTCTACCACAGGTGGACTGGAAATTCCTTTATTGTAAGGACAACAAATCTGGCAAATATCACAACCATAGATAACAGTCTTGATTTTCTTGCGAAATTCTAAGTCCATCATGCCCTTATCCTGGGTCTGAAAAGACAGACAACGCCGAGCATCCATGGTCGTATCACCTAATAGACAAGACGTAGGACAGGCTGCAACACAACGATTACAGTCCCCACAGTCGTAGTCGACTGGCTGATCTGGTTCGATTTCTAGATTAGTTACTAACTCTCCTAAGAACATATAGGAACCAAATTCCTTAGAGATAACCAATCCATTCTTACCGATAAAGCCAATTCCAGCTCTTCTAGCAACAGCAGTATCCACCAAGGTCCCCGTATCTACCATGGCCTTGTATTCCAGACCGTCCGTTAATTGCTCAATTCCTCGAGCCAAACGTTCTAGCTTGTCCTGGATAACATAGTGGTAGTCCAAGCCCCAGGAATTCGGCGTTATTTTACCTCGTTTGAACTGAGTTTTCTGGGGTTTGACTGGCAAGTGTCGCGGATAGGCTACTGCAATGGAAATAATTGTCTTTGCAGATGCCAAAGACAATTTGGGACGGATGCGTTCTTCAATGTTCTTATGTTCAAATCCAGACGAACGCCCCTCTTCCTGACTAGCACGAAGTGATTTCTCCAAATAAGCAAAATCATCTGCCGTTGTAAAACCAATTTTAGAAATCCCAATTTCCTGAGATAATCTAATAATCTCTTCTTTGATATTCATTCTATTCATTTTAACAAAAAGTTCTTATCCTTGGCAAGATTTACACAAAGAAATAAGTTGTTAATATAACAAAAGTTGTTAAAACCAAGCAAAAGACATTCATGCGCTCGTAGGCTTTCTCACGCCAAACACTCGTCAATACATACATGACATTGATGCCAATTGCACCGCCCAAACCATTGGCCAACAAGTCTGTTATATCTGCAATCCCTAACAAAAGCACATATTGGGTCACTTCAAATAGAAGACTGACCAACAAAATCAGCATAAGATTGGAAACCCAAGATGCCTTGCGAAATAAGATTTCCATGTAAATTCCAAAAGGAATGAAACTAATAATATTAAAGAAAATTTCTGGAAAATTCAAAATCCCATTATAAACGGCTGTCCCTGCCAGAGGGATGAGATTGAACTGGGCTAAATCATACCGACCGTACAGGATGGACAAGTCCATCTTAAAGACAATCATCCAGGTCAATAAAAGGAGGTAGGCTAGAAATAAAAAAATACTCATTTTTCTAGTCTGCATAAAAACTCCTCCTTTCCAGCATATTTTATCATTATATCACAAATAAGAACATGAAAAATGTCACTTTTGTGACAATACACAGGTCTTGTTACAAGTAGTTTACAAGAGATGAAGAAAAGAAGGTTTTGAAAACCTCCCTCCCCATTCTATTAGGAAAATGTCCTATTGCCATACTGAAAGGCTTTGAATTGTTGGATTTGAGCCATGAGCCGTTGGTAGTTAGCCTCCTTACAGGCCTTCATAATCAAAAAACAGTCAATGAATTTCCACACATATAAGCCCATAAACAAGAGAATACCAATGAGAATAAAAAGAGTCACAAAAGACACACCAAAGGTAATCAACTTGGCCGAGCCCATCCGCTTGTCCCCAATATAAAAACGGTCCACGCCAAACTCACCAAAAAAGATGGCTAAGATAAGGGCAATCAATGGCTGGCGCAATTCAACCATCATCAGCGCATTCAAAGCTCCCTCGTCCAAATCCTCTAGTTCTTTCTGAAGCAGAATTAACTTATCAGATGGTAAATAACTACTCTTACTAAACACATAATTTTGCAGATAATTCATATAAATCCCTCTCTCACAGAAATTATAGCAGTTTCTTTATTATCAGGCAAGCCTATAGAGAAAAACAGCAGCGAAAACCGTTTACATTTTTTTCCTTTTTGCTATAATGAAACTAGATTGTAAGGAGGTTCTTATGAGAGTTATTATTCATTATCTAAAACCTATCAAACAAGTATCCTCCCAAAGACTTCCACTCCTGGTAGACGGAAAAATTGCTGGGACAGTTACTCAAGGAAAAATTTTAAGCCTACCAATTACACAACCATCTGTTACACTAAGCGTTCGAGGGGATAAAAAGTCAGCCATTCAAGTTAAAGAAGGCGATAGAGTCTAAATAATATAGTCGAATGAATTAGCTTTCAGACAAGGAACTGAGGCGCAGGCTGTACTGAAGTACGGCAAGGCGAAAGTGACGATGTATCAAAGCTAATTCAGATGACTATGGAAAATAGCAGATACTTCACTCTCCACTATTTCAGCTTGGCAATTGTACCAATCGCCTTACTGTTTAACTTACTAACTCTTGTCAAAACCATCCTCCTCATACTAGCACTAGCCATCACTTTGTTGGCACAAGCAATCTTCCCAAAATACCTTATCAGTACAGAAAAAAGCTCAGACCACTAAATCTGAGCTTTTATTTTTTTCTTAATGTAAATTAGATAGCTTTTTCATCCAATCCCATCTTACGTTGTACAAATTTGACAATTTCAACAACGACAACCATGAGACCTGAACCAATAATTGCTACCAACCATTGAGTCGGTGTCAAGATTGAAACCTTGAAGAAGGTATTGAATCCTGGGATTACCAAGGTTGCCATCAAGAGCAAGAAGGCAGCTACGATAGACCAGTTAAAGAGTTTGTTCTTAAATGGACCAACTGTAAAGATAGATTGGTAAACAGACTTCACGTTGAAGGCATGCACCAACTGAATCAAACCAAGAGTCAAGTAAGACATAGTAAGAGCATCTGCGTGAATTTCTTCATAGGTGCTGTGTTCTGGGAATAACAAAGCATAGCCATAAACACCCAAAACAAGTGCAGTTTGAAGGATACCTTGGTAGACGATAGAGCTCAAGACACCACCTGAGAAGAAGCTTGAGTTACGTCCACGAGGTTTGTGGGTCATAACACCTGGTTCAGCCGGCTCGACACCAAGAGCGATAGCTGGAAGCGTATCTGTTACCAAGTTAATCCAAAGAAGATGAACTGGCTCCAATACATCCCATCCAAAGAGGGTTGCAAGGAAGATACACAATACCTCAGCCGTGTTAGCTGACAAGAGGTACTGGATGGTTTTTTGGATGTTTGAGAAGACTTTACGTCCTTCTTCCACCGCCACGATAATAGTCGCAAAGTTGTCATCTGCAAGGACCATATCAGAAGCACCTTTCGAAACTTCCGTACCAGTAATACCCATACCGATACCAATGTCGGCAGTCTTAAGTGATGGCGCATCGTTAACACCGTCACCTGTCATGGCAACAACCTTACCGTCATTCTGCCAAGCCTTAACGATACGAACCTTATGTTCTGGAGATACACGAGCGTATACAGAATATTGTTTGAAGACTTTTTGGAACTCTTCATCCGTCAATTCGTTGAGCTCAGCACCAGTAAATACATGGTCTTCTGTGTCATTTTCATCGATGATACCAAGACGTTTGGCAATAGCCTCAGCTGTATCCTGGTGGTCACCAGTAATCATGATTGGACGGATACCCGCTTCTTTGGCAACACGAACTGCTTCCGCCGCTTCAGGACGCTCAGGGTCAATCATACCAACCAAACCTGAGAAGATAAGATTATTTTCAACAATCTCAGACTCCAATTCAGGAATAGCATCCACATACTTGTAAGCCATCATCAAGACACGAAGTGCTTGTTTAGCCAAGTCCTTGTTAGTTGCAAGAATAGCTTGCTTATCCGCATCGGTAATCGGACGAACTGTCCCGTTTTCTTCAATTTGCGTTACACGTTTGAGCAATTGGTCTGGAGCACCCTTAACAGCTACGAAGTAGTTTCCAGCAGCTTGTTGATGAATGGTTGACATCAATTTACGTGTTGAGTCGAATGGCAATTCAGCCACACGAGGCTCAGAAACCAAGACTTCACGAACGTCAAAGTTTTGATCCAAACCAAATTGAACAAGGGCCGTTTCAGTTGGGTCACCGATCAATTTTCCTGTTGGGTCAACTTTTGTATCGTTGGCAAAGTTCATTACACGAAGCGTTGTATTGCTTGCATCCAAAGCTTCTTTTGCATCAATCAATTGACCATTTGTATAAACCTTCTCAACCGTCATCTGGTTCATGGTCAAAGTACCAGTCTTATCTGATGCGATAATTTCAGTTGAACCAAGTGTTTCTACGGCTGGCAACTTACGGATGATGGAGTTACGCTTAGCCAATACTTGAGTACCAAGTGAAAGAACAACAGTAACGATAGCAGGCAAACCTTCAGGAATTGCCGCAACGGCAAGAGCTACTGAAGTCATAAGAGCAGGCAAGATTCCTTCTCCACGAACAAAGACTGATACAGCCATTGTAATCACAGCGATGACCAATACTGCATAGGTCAAAACTTTAGACAACTGGTGCAAGTTCTGTTTCAATGGAGTATCTGTTTCATCTGCATTGGCAAGCATGCCTGCGATATGCCCCACCTCAGTGTACATACCAGTGTTGGTAACCACACCAAGACCACGTCCGTAAGTAACGTTTGAGTTTTGGTAAGCCATGTTGACACGGTCACCGATTGGTGCATCCGCTTCAAGAACCTTGGAAAGATCCTTATCAACTGGAACAGATTCACCTGTAAGAGCTGCTTCTTCGATTTTGAGGGAGTTAGCTTCCAACAAGCGCATATCAGCTGGAACAACATCACCTGCCTCAAGCAAGACGATGTCACCTGGCACCAAGTCCTTAGAATCAACCTCGACTACGTGACTGTCACGAAGGGCACGCGCAACAGGGCTTGACATGTTCTTTAGAGCTTCGATAGCCGCTTCTGCTTGACCTTCCTGATAAACACCAAATGCAGCGTTCAAGATAACTACCGCTAAGATGATAATAGCATCTGTCAAACCATGAGAACCCTCAGTAATCACAGTCAAAATCGCAGCTGCAATCAAGATGATAATCATCAAGTCCTTGAACTGATCCAAGAATTTAGCCAAGAGTGTGCGTTTCTCACCCTCATCCAATTCATTACGACCATAGTCTGCCAGACGTTTGCTAGCTTCACTGCTAGACAAACCGTCTAAAGAAGACTCCATGCTTGACAATACTTGCTCTTCGCTTTGTGTGTAAAACAAATCGCGTTTTTGTTCTTTTGACAATTTCCTTCTCCTTTTCGGCCTCTTTCCTACCTTTTACCAATAAAAAAGAGACCTGTTTTATTAAAACAAGTCTCGCTATTTAAGATAGTGCCGGAAACGATTTTCGGAATGACGACACTACCACGGAAAATTCCGTTAGCTACTCCCTCGATTTGCTAACTATTATAACAAATTTCTAAGGAATTTCAAAGAATATTTTCTATGAAAACGTTTTTCATTTCCATTCAATATGCATCTTATAGCTAGCAAATTTCTGTTGATTTTCTAGCCCATTTAAATCATAATGAAGGATTAGTTCTTGCTGTTCAACACTCAACTGATACAGGCTGGTTTGTGTCACAAAATGCTGGATCCCTATCGGCGTTGGAATAGTCACAATAGCTTCCTTATGCTTGACAAATCGCATGATGGATTTGGGAATAGAAAAGCGTGTCATAACCATTTCTTCCTGATCACACTTAATGACAACTTTTTCTTCCTCATCATTCTGATAGATGAGGTAAAGCTTCTCATCTTTTTCCTTCACCTCTACTGAGAAAGTCTGATCTATCACTTCCAATTGGCCATCTAAATCAATTTCATTCCGTAGACGAATATTCATGCTTCCTCCTATGATATTTTAATATTGGTAATGAATGATGAACGAATCAGGGTTAGACCTGTAAAGGCTGCGATAAAGACAACTAAGATTTTCAAATTATTGATGTCCAAATTAGATAGGAAGAAGGCCGCTGTCAAGACACCCAAAACACCCCCTACAATAATGCCTGGAACTCCTGGCCAGTTGACGCGGCCCGATTGGATAAATTGCTTGGCCCCAGCAGACAACATCATAGCTGCATTCAGCATCATGACAGGAAGGGCCACCGCTGGACTAATACCCATCAAGGAGAAGAAAATCAATTCTGGCGCGTAGTTGCCCAAGCCCATACTCAATAGCATACCGATAAGGAAGTCAAATACAATCCCAACAAGCAGCTTCCAACCTGTCAGACCACGAACATCATTGGCCAAGTCAGCACCAGGGTTGGTCACCATCCGATAGACCATAATACCCGCTGCAACAATAAGCAAAATCCCCAAGACCCGCTGTACTTTCCTGGTATCCCAATGTTGCGTCACACGTGCACCAACTGAGGCACCTGTAAATGCAGCAATAGCCAAAGAAATCAAGGTCGTCATTTCTACTTCTACAATGGTGATAAAGAGCAGGGCCTCCAACAAGATAGGAATGATGTGAGCCGTCGTCATAGTTGCTGGAATCCGTCGGTCATCCTCTATCAATTTTGTCGCCTTCAGCAAACTTGTCGTTGTTGCGAAGGTACCAATCCCCAAGGTATCCAACAAGTCTGTTACATAACCAATGGCAAAGCCCGTCCAAAATCTGTCTTTCAAAGAAATCTTATTTTTCCGAGCATAGCTAACAATCAAGTAAAGCATCCAGGCAATCATCCCCACAAGGATAAACTGGATAGCATGTAAAATAAGTTTATTTGTCATTCCTCCATTATACTTAAAAGATAGTATTTGGTACATAGCAATATCCTTGTTTTATGAGAAAAAAAGCCGAAATTCTGACAATTTTTGGTATAATAAATCTATGATAGAAAAAGTTTTTCGTGACCCCGTCCATAACTATGTTCATGTTGACCATGAATTGATTTACAAACTCATCAATACAAAGGAATTTCAGCGACTACGCCGCATCAAACAACTAGGAACCACTTCCTATACCTTCCATGGTGGCGAGCATAGCCGCTTTTCGCACTGCCTCGGTGTCTATGAAATTGCCCGACGAATAACAGAAAAATTTGAAGAAAAATATCCACATCTATGGCATCCTGCCGAGAGCTTAGTAACAATGGTTGCTGCTCTTTTACATGATATTGGACACGGAGCCTATTCCCATACCTTTGAGCGCCTCTTCGATACCGACCATGAAGAAATGACCTGTGCCATTATCACCAGTCCTGAAACGGAGGTCAATCAAATATTAAAACAGGTAGCTCCCGATTTTCCTGACAAAATTGCCTCCGTCATCAACCATACCTATCCCAATAAACAGGTTGTCCAGCTGATTTCCAGCCAAATTGATGTCGACCGCATGGACTATCTACTCCGTGATTCCTACTTTACAGGTACCAACTATGGTGAATTTGACCTAACCAGAATATTACGAGTTATCCGTCCTACAGAAAATGGCATTGCCTTCAAAGAATCAGGTATGCACGCAGTTGAAGACTATGTCCTCAGTCGCTACCAAATGTACATGCAGGTTTACTTCCATCCAGCCAGTCGCTCCATGGAAGTTCTCTTACAAAATTTGCTCAATCGAGCAAAATTACTCTATAAGAGCGAACAAGATTTTTTTGCTCGAACCTCTCCACGCCTGGTTCCCTTTTTTGAACATCGTGTTAGCCTTTCTGACTACCTAGCACTGGATGATGGTGTCATGAATACCTATTTCCAGTCTTGGATTGACGGACCTGACCATATCTTATCTGACCTGGCCCAACGCTACATGAACCGTAAGGTCTTCAAATCCATCACCTTCAAGGCAGAGAATGAAGAAGACCTCAACCAACTGCGGAGTTTGGTAGCCGATGTCGGCTTTGATCCAGAATACTATACAGCTATTCATCATAATTTTGATCTGCCTTACGATATTTACCGTCCCAATGCCGAGAAGAAACGGACACAGATTGAAATCTATCGCAAGGATGATACCAAGGTCGAGCTTTCCACCCTATCACCAATTGTCCACTCTCTTTCTGGAACCATCCATGGTGATAGCCGTTTCTATTTCCCAAAAGAAATGCTGGAAGATACTGGTATTTTTAGCCAGCACACTACTGATTTTATCAGCCATATTCATAACGATCATTTTATTACTGGAGAAAAAGATGTCCATTAAACTTGTAGCCATCGACATTGATGGAACTTTATTAAATAGCCAACATGAAATTACCCCGGAGGTCTTTTCAGCTATTCAAGATGCCAAAAAGGCTGGTGTAAAAATTGTTATTGCCACAGGTCGCCCCATCTCAGGAGTTCGTGCCATTTTGAAAGAACTCAATCTGACTGAAGTTGGCGACTACGTCATTACATTTAACGGTGGTCTAGTTCAAGACGCCTCAACTGGTGAAGATATTGTCAAAGATACCTTGACCTATGTCGATTATCTGGACATCGAACTAGCTGCCCGCAAACTCAAACTTCCTATGCATGCCAGTACCAAAGAAGGTATGTATACTGCCAACCGCGATATTGGAAAATATACCATTTATGAATCCATGTTAGTCAGCTCCCCTGTCTTCTACCGTACTCCAGAAGAGATGGCTGATAAGGAAATTATCAAGGTCATGTTGGTGGATGAACCTGAAATTCTTGATGCTGCCATCCCTCAACTTCCAACCAGCTTGACTGACAAATACAATGTTGCCAAATCTGCACCATTCTACTTAGAAATCACACCAAAAACCGTTAACAAGGGACAGGCTATCATCCAATTGGCTGAAAAACTAGGTCTGACAATGGATCAAACTATGGCTATTGGCGATCAAGAAAATGACCGTCCCATGCTTGAAGTCGTTGGCAATCCCGTCGTCATGGAAAACGGTAATCCAGAACTCAAGAAAATTGCTAAATACATCACCAAATCAAATGACGAGAGTGGCGTTGCCCATGCCTTGAGAGAATGGGTGCTGCAATAACCTCTTACAATCACAAAAAAGACATCAGATACAAACATCCGATGTCTTTTTCTATACTTTTATTAGAAGTTCAACAAAGCCAAGAAGCTTTCAGCTTCAAGTGAAGCACCACCAACAAGGGCACCGTCAACGTCTGGACAAGCCATGTATTCAGCAACGTTTGATGGGTTTACAGAACCACCATATTGAACACGAACCTTGTCTGCCACTTCTTGACCAAAGTCAGCAGCAACAACGTCTCGAACAGCTTTACACATGTTTTGTGCATCATCTTTAGTAGCTGATTTACCAGTACCGATTGCCCAGATTGGCTCATAAGCAATAACAAGTGATGCAACTTGCTCAGCAGTCAAGTCTTTCAAGGCTGCAGAAACTTGAGCACCTACGAATTCAACTGCTTTACCAGCTTCGTAAGTTTCAAGTGACTCACCACAACAGATGATTGGTGTCAAACCATTACGGAAGATAGCGTGTGCTTTCTTGTTGATATCTTCATCCGTTTCATGGAAGTAATCACGACGCTCTGAGTGACCAATAACCACATAGTTAACTCCCATTTCAGCCAATACTTTTGGAGAAGTTTCACCAGTGAAGGCGCCAGCATCTTCAAAGTAGCAGTTTTGAGCAGCAACTTTCAATTCAGAATCTTTAGCGAACCACAAAAGAGCGTTCAAATCTACAGCTGGAGCTGCGATAGCTGCTTCAATTTTGTCGCCAGCGGGCAATTTGCCTGCAATAGCCTCAACGAAAGCTTGTGCTTCTTGAGGATTTTTGTTCATTTTCCAGTTTCCTGCAATGATTGGTTTACGTGACATTTCACATACCTCTTCTTTTTTATTTTACAAAGCCCATTATAGCATAAACTTAGCTAAGATTAAAGAATTTCTGTGCATTTTATGAATACTTACAGAAAAACTCTCCACTCGAAAGTGGAGAGTTACAATTTTTGTTGTCTGACAAATAATTGTTATTTCTGGGAACTCAATCGAATTAAGCTTCGATTTCTGTAACCATACCTGAACCAACAGTACGTCCACCTTCACGGATAGAGAAAGTAGTACCTTGTTCAACGGCGATTGGGTGGATCAATTCAACGTCGATAGTAACGTTATCACCAGGCATTACCATTTCAGTACCTTCTGGCAATTTGATTGAACCAGTTACGTCAGTTGTACGGAAGTAGAACTGTGGACGGTAGTTGTCGAAGAATGGAGTGTGACGTCCACCTTCTTCTTTAGTAAGGATGTAAACTTCACCTTTGAATTTAGTGTGTGGGTTGATAGAACCTGGTTTAGAGATAACTTGACCACGTTCGATTTCATCACGTTGTACACCACGAAGAAGCACACCAACGTTATCGCCGGCAAGACCTTCATCAAGTTGTTTACGGAACATTTCAACACCAGTTACAACTGCTTTAGATTTTTCTTCTTGAAGACCAACGATTTCGATTTCATCGTTGACACGAACAGTACCACGGTCGATACGTCCTGAAGCTACAGTACCACGACCAGTGATTGAGAATACGTCCTCGACTGGAAGAAGCAATGGCTTGTCAGTATCACGTTCTGGTTCTGGAATGTACTCATCAACTGTGTTCATCAATTCCATAACGATGTCTTCGTACTTAGAGTCACCTTCAAGAGCTTTAAGAGCTGAACCTTGGATAACTGGAAGATCATCACCTGGGAAATCGTATTCTGAAAGAAGGTCACGGATTTCCATTTCAACCAACTCAAGCAATTCTTCGTCGTCTACCAAGTCAACTTTGTTCATGAAGACGATAAGGTGTTTAACACCAACCTGACGTGAAAGAAGGATGTGCTCACGAGTTTGTGGCATTGGACCGTCAGTAGAAGCTACTACAAGGATCGCACCGTCCATCTGAGCGGCACCAGTGATCATGTTTTTAACGTAGTCCGCGTGTCCTGGAGCGTCGATGTGAGCGTAGTGACGTTTTTCAGTTTCATACTCAACGTGTGCAGTGTTGATAGTGATACCGCGCTCGCGCTCTTCTGGAGCAGCATCGATAGACGCATAGTCTTTAGGTTGGTTAACTGATGAAGGCAAGCGACGTGCCAATACAGTTGTGATAGCTGCTGTCAAAGTAGTTTTACCGTGGTCAACGTGTCCAATTGTACCAATGTTAACGTGGGGTTTACTACGATCGTATTTTTCTTTTGCCATTTTGGTAAAAGCCTCCAATAAAATATATTTTATAGATAGACAGTAGGCAATACGGTCTAACTTTACCTTACTATTCTATCAAATTGTGGCAGAATTGCAAGCATTTTCTATCGTTTTTGTTATTTATTGCCAGAAAGTCATGTTTTATCGCCTTCATTGAGCATTAAAAACTCGCCAACAGGTCCTGATGACGAGTACGGAATAATTTGGCCTATTTGGTTCTAATTATCAATTTTGATATAACGACGATGTCCAGAATAAGAAAGGTAAGAAATCCACTGATGCCCTTCCGCTTGAATAAGTTTATCATAGGTAATTGAACTACCACTTGTATAGTAGGTAATTTCAGCTGCCTGGATACTTGGTTGTGCTGTAACTGATACTCTCTTGGTCACTTGATAAACTCCTTGAGTTGCCAATCTTTGCTGTTCTGTCGCTGAGGAACCTAGATGTTGCTGAATGTGTGTAGAACGCAATGCTTCTGTTCGAACATAGCGACGAGTACCACTGTAAGAAGGATAGGACAACCAACGGTAGCCATCTGTCTCAACAACTTGGTCGTAGTTGATTTTTTCACCTTTTGTAAACTCAAATTGAGTTGGAGCTTGATTTTCTGCCTTGTTTTTTACTGGGACAGTTTTCATAACGGTGTAGCTACCACTCTGGGAAAGAACTGTTTTCTGCTCATTCTTATTCTCGATTGGACCGGAAGCTAGTAGATTGGTTGTTGGGGCGGTCGCAGGTGAGCTTGCTACCTGACCCAAATCTACATAGCGACGGGTGCCACTATAGGATAGATAAGAAATCCATTGATGACCGTCTGCTACTAGCGTCTTATCGTAATTGACCTTGTCACCTTTTTCGAATGTAAATTGAGTTGTGGCACCTGCCTTGGCTTCATTTTTCACCGCGACCTGTTTGCTAAAGTGATAACTACCACGGCTGGCTAGTTTTTCTGCCTGCGGAGATAGATTTGATTGACTAGCCACGGGAGTAGAGCTTGGGGCTGGTTGACTAGGGGCTGTCGCAGGTGAACTTGCGACCTGACCCAAATCTACATAGCGACGGGTACCACTATAAGATAGATAAGAAATCCACTGATGTCCGTCTGCTACTAGCGTCTTGTCGTAATTGACCTTGTCACCTTTTTCAAATGTAAATTGAGTTGGGGCAATTGCCTTGGCTTCATTTTTCACCGCGACCTGTTTGCTAAAGTGATAGCTACCACGGCTGGCTAGTTTTTCTGCCTGCGGAGATAGATTTGATTGACTAGCCACGGGAGTAGAGCTTGGGGCTGGTTGACTAGGGGCTG
>NZ_JAVIHI010000009.1:0-68621 GCF_036680365.1 Streptococcus sp. SS-4456
ACCTCACAAGTCCTTTTTATTATATTATACTCCTAAATACGAAGAAAAGCCCTTAGAAAATAAATTCTAAGGACTTTGTCTTCAGTCTGAAATGACTGTCCGGGGGACAGTCATTTTTATTAAAAGGTTGGAGATTGGAACTGCCGGCAGGCAGTTTTCTTTATACTCAAAAGTCCGGGGGACAGTTATTTTTATTAAAAGGTTGGAAATGAGAACTAGCGGTAGCTGGTTTTCTTTGCAGCCTTAAATCTAGGAGAACTCTATCACTCTTCATCATCCACATATTCCAAAATATCCCCTGGCTGGCAGTCTAGAATACGACAAATACTCATCAGGGTGTTGAAACGAATGCCTCTGGCCTTGCCTGTTTTGAGAATAGACAGGTTGGCTTCGGTGATGCCGACTTGCTCTGCCAAGTCCTTGGAAGTCATTTGTCGGTCTTTGAGGACCTTGTCTAAGTTTACGCGAATCATTTCCATATCAGATAAACTCACTGTTCTCAGTTGCTAATTGTTGCCCCTTTTGTACTAAGGTCCAGACAAAATAAGTCAGGAAGATAAAGAGAGCATTGAGGATGAAATCTGACCAACGCAGATTGAGGAAGTTGTTTGGTCCAGCAACATTTGTCAAGGCGATCAAGCTGGTTAGGCAAAATTGCCCAACAGTCAGGACGAGCAAACTGATGAAGAGCTTCTGATAAAGTTCCAGACTAGCTGAAGCGAAATAATCTTCTTCCAGAAGCAATTTACATAACTTTTGAATCAAGTGGGCAATATGACTGAGTGCCGCCAAGACAACTAAGATCAATCCAGTCGTTAAAAGAATGAGCCAGACACTGATCTGGTCAATGGGTTTATTAAAGGAGTATTCCCAAGAGTCTATCGCAAAGGAGTCGCCTCCAAGACCAGCCAATGTAAAGATGGTATAAAGAGCAATGGTTAAATAGAAGAAATAGCGAACACAAGCAGCCACAATGCCAGCTGTTTTGAGTAGATTGGTTTTCATAGCAAACCTCCGATTATTATTGTTTTATGATAATATTATCTGTAAAATTATTATAAAACAATAATTTTTGAAATGCAAGCGTTTTTTTAAAAAATTTATTTTTTGTGTGACTGAGAAAGTTTGTAGCATTATCTAGTTATAATAGATAACTATAACCATCCCTAGAAAATAGCTATTTGAAAGCTTGTAACTTTTCTGATATGATAGAACAGTATCATTTTTAGGAGGAGCTATGTCAAATAATTTACTTGTTTTACAATCGGACTTTGGTCTAGTAGATGGTGCCGTGTCAGCTATGATTGGTGTGGCTCTTCAGGAGTCGCGTGACCTAGTTGTTCACAACCTCACCCACGATATTACACCCTACAATATTTTCGAAGGCTCTTACCGTCTTTTTCAGACAGTTGAATATTGGCCAGAAGGCACGACATTTGTATCTGTTGTTGACCCAGGAGTAGGCTCTAAGCGTAAAAGTGTGGTGGCTTTGACGGAACAAAACCACTATATCGTTACCCCGGATAACGGAACGCTTTCTTTCATCAAGAAACATGTGGGCATTAAGGCTGTTCGTGAAATTTCAGAAGTAGCCAATCGTAGAGCCAACACGGAGCATTCCTATACTTTCCATGGTCGTGATGTTTATGCTTATACGGGTGCAAAATTAGCCTCAGGTCATATCAGTTTTGAAGAAGTTGGACCAGAGTTGCAGGTGGCAGATATTGTTGAAATTCCAACCGTTCCGACAGAAGTTGGACCAGACTTTGTCAAAGGAGCTATCGACATCTTGGATGTTCGCTTTGGTTCACTATGGACATCTATCACACGTGAGGAATTTTATACCTTGAAGCCGCAATTTGAGGACCGTTTTGAAGTGACCATTTACAACAACGACATGTTGGTCTATCAAAACCAAGTGACCTATGGCAAGTCTTTTGCGGATGTCCGCATCGGTCAACCCCTGCTCTATATCAATTCACTCTATCGAGTGGGCTTGGCCATTAACCAAGGATCCTTTGCCAAGGCCTATAATGTCGGTGTCGGTCAAAACTGGCATATCGAAATCAAACGCATTAGTAATTAAAGAAAATGAAGGAGAATTTTATGAAAAATAATTCTATCAAAACAGTCGTTGCTACCGGTATCGGTGCTGCCCTCTTTGTTGTCATTGGCTTGCTGATTAGCATTCCTACCTTTGTTCCGAACACCTATATTCAATTGCAATATGCAGTTCAATCGCTCTTGTCAATTGTTTTTGGTCCAATTGTTGGTTTCTTTGTAGGACTAATTGGTCATGCCTTTATTGATGCGCTAAGAGGTGGTTCACCTTGGTGGTCTTGGGTACTAGCTTCAGCAGTTTTTGGATTGGTGCTAGGCTTTGCAAAAAATCGTCTTCGTGTTGAGGAAGGGATTTTTGAAGGAAAAGATATTGTGGTTTTCAATATCTTCCAAGTAGTTGCTAATGTTATTGCCTGGGGAATTATCGCTCCAGTATTGGATATTGTTATCTATAGTGAAGCAGCAAATAAGGTATTCACTCAGGGTTTGGTAGCTGGGATTGTCAATAGTATTACAATAGCCATTGCTGGTACAATTCTTCTTGGAGTTTATGCTCGTTCGCAAACGAAAACAGGTAGTTTGTCAAAAGATTAAGAACTTTCTCGAACAGGACTGTCAAAAATAGAATAAAAACCGAATGTTACTATCAACCTAGAAAATTTCTAGGTTGATTTTTTTGAGAAAGATATTAACGATATGATATAATAATATAAAAGAACAGAGATTATCAGATGAAGGGAGGAGTGATGTATGGCTTGGACAGAAGAAAATCTAGCTCCCCTTATTCATTCTATTCTCAATCCAGGCGAGGAGATTTTAACCATTTATCAGTCTGGAACGACAGATTCTCTCTATATATGTGTTTTATGGAATACGATTTATTACAAGGTCTTTCGCATCAGTAATCATCCATCTACCTCAAGCTACAAACAACCCACCTTCTATGATTTTCATGGGGAATTTTACATGAAGGGGGCTATTCGAAACTACCTCTATCAAGAGGGAAGTTGGTATGTCTTGACCAAACAAGGCTACTACTTGCTACAATTTTTTCAGAAAGCTTGGGATGCTAAGCAGGATATTTTCGCTAGTTGGCATAAGGGCAGGTTACAGGTCCGTTTGCTCATTGAGGAAGAAGAGGCTAGCTGTTTGGTCCACTATCGTTTCCCTGACAATCAGGCTAGGGAGGTGGAACGCCTCCTAGCATCAGGTTTATTGACTGCAACCTACCTTTCCCGTTCCTCTCTCAAAATACGGATTAGCCGATTTGTAGCTCCCTATATAGAGGTCATTAGGCACAGCCAACTCTATCGTAAAAAACCGAGTAAATCCATGCTTCAGTGGGAAAAATATCAATCCCAGCTCATTGAACTCCAAAGGACCTATCGCTTGGTTGAGGATAGACCACCGTCGACTTTTGTTGGAAAATGGCTGAGCTTACTACAAGCCTATCTCTGCTCTGCTATTGTCAACTATTGGAAAGAGATAGTGAAAGATGTGGAGTGGCAAGAGAAGGAGAAAGTGGAGCTGCCGAAAAATAGGGCTAAGCAGACCGATCCCATAAAGGACAAGTGGAAGAAGAATATTGCCAAGCGCCACAGGCGCCAGGTGGGCCAACTCATCAGTGATGATGCCTTGGAAAGATTAAAACAACTCAAATCTGAATTGGAAGAATAATTTTCAGTTCAGATTTTTGTTTTTTGACGGTGTAAGCGATATAATGAAAGGTGACTTTGACTAGAAAAGTCAAAATTCTATCATCTATTGCAAAGATTGAGAAGGAGAAATCATGTCAAAAGACATTCGCGTATTGTTATACTATAAGTATGTTCCAATTGAAAATGCCAAAGAGTATGCTGCTGAGCACTTAGCTTTCTGTAAGTCTATCGGACTAAAAGGCCGTATCTTGATTGCTGATGAGGGAATCAACGGTACTGTTTCTGGTGACTACGAAACAACACAAAAATACATGGACTATGTTCATGCAAACCCATTGTTCAGTGATTTGTGGTTTAAGATTGACGAAGAAAATGAGCAAGCTTTCAAGAAAATGTTTGTTCGCTATAAAAAAGAAATTGTTCACCTTGGTTTGGAAGACAACGACTTCGACAGCGACATCGACCCACTTGTAACAACAGGTGCCTACCTGTCACCAAAAGAGTTCAAAGAAGCTCTCTTGGACGAAGATACAGTTGTTTTGGATACCCGTAATGACTACGAGTACGACCTTGGTCACTTCCGCGGTGCCATCCGCCCAGACATCCGCAACTTCCGTGAGTTGCCACAATGGGTCCGTGATAACAAAGAGAAATTCATGGACAAGCGCGTGGTTGTTTACTGTACTGGTGGTGTTCGCTGTGAGAAATTCTCAGGTTGGATGGTTCGTGAAGGCTACAAGGATGTAGGTCAGCTTCACGGTGGTATTGCAACCTATGGTAAAGACCCAGAGGTCCGTGGCGAATTGTGGGATGGTAAGATGTACGTATTTGACGAGCGTATTGCAGTTGATGTCAACCATGTAGACCCAGTTGTTGTTGGTAAGGACTGGTTTGATGGCACACCATGTGAACGCTATGTCAACTGTGGCAACCCATTCTGTAACCGCCGTACCCTCATGTCAGAAGAAAACGAGCACAAGTATGTTCGTGGCTGTTCAGCTGAATGCCGTGCCCACGAACGCAACCGTTATATCACTGAAAACGGTTTGACCCGCCAAGAATGGGTAGAGCGTTTAGAAGCAATTGGTGAAGAGTTACCAGTATTGGTATAATATATAATAGATAAGAAGTTCCTGCTATGATATAATGACATAGTAGGGATTTTTTATGCCAATCAGGTGAAAGGAAGAAATGAGATGGATGAATCAGATGTGTTGAGCAAACTAAAAGAAGAGTTTCCAGATGCCCTTCAGCATGAAACCGGTAGTTACACAGCCTTTAGCGTAAAAAATGAGAAAGGAAAAAAACGTAATTTCATACAAATCTCCAAGAGTAGAGTGGGGATAAAGGTAGTCATTCTTTCTCGATTCCTATCTAGTCAGGAGAAGGGATTTTTTACCATTGCCCCTAAACAACATGGGTGGGCTATTGATGCAGATTACATTATAAAATCAGAAGCTGACTTGGTGGCTGTCCTTCCCTTTATCCGAAAATCGTATGAGGGGGTTAAAAATGGAGATTGGCAAGGAGGTACTTATCAAAAGTTTAAGGATCTATTATCAGCTTTTGTAGAGCAGGCCAACATGAATATTAGGATGACAGAGGGGCGTACAGAACGCTTAGAGGGAACTGCCGCGATTTATCCAGCGATAGAAATTGGTGGTATTCCATATAAAATTAAGATGGGGGAGAGGGGGCAATTTGGGCCGAAGACGGGAACCGGCTGTCAAACTGCACCTTATATTGGATATAAGTATACTGCCAAATTAGGAGATAGTTGGATCAATATTCGTCTTATATTTGAAGAGTATAAGGTAACTGGCTTCAAGTTGGTAAAGTGGAATGCAGATGGCCAGATCAGTGATTTAGGAAAGGAATATAAGATTGATGATTTAGATTTGCACTCAGAGCGAGAGCCAGACGCTAGGTTAAAAAAGTTTTACGATGATTTTCTTAGTTTTTATGAGGGAGATGAAATGGCTGAAACAAGAATAAAACCACAATTTAAAATGTATATGAATAGTCTACTTGCTTCCCACAACCTCATCCTCCGTGGTGCTCCAGGTACTGGGAAGACCTATTTAGCAAAACAGATTGCAGAGGAGTTAACGGGTGGGAATCCAGAACAGATTGGCTTTGTTCAATTTCACCCTTCCTATGATTACACAGATTTTGTGGAAGGATTGAGACCGGTAAAAGATGATTCTGGAGAAATCAAGTTTGACATCAAGCCTGGAATTTTCAAAGAATTTTGTCAAAAGGCCATTGCATCCTCAAAATCGGGAGGGCAGGATAATTTTGACGAGGCTTGGGAAACGTTTTGGGAGGCGGTTTCTGAAGAACCAGAAGGCTACAAGATGAAGACACTCACAGGCAAACCGATGAATTTAGAAGCCTATGAAAGAGGGGGCATGCCTGGAGTCACTGAGAAAAAATCGGGTAGTCGATTCTATAACCGCAACCAATGTTATAATGTTTACCGTGGCCTACCAGGAACGCCCAAAGGTGGCTTTGATACCTATCGCAAAGCGATTATCCAAGAAATGCAAGATAAATTTGGTCTAAAACCCTATCAAGCGCCTAAAGATATTAAATCTGACAAAAAATTCGTCTTTATCATCGATGAAATCAACCGTGGAGAAATTTCTAAGATTTTTGGTGAGTTGTTCTATGCTATTGATCCTGGTTATCGTGGCAAGAAGGGAGAAATTTCGACTCAGTATGCCAATATGCATGAAGGGGAAGAAAAGTTTTATATTCCTGAAAATGTCTATATTATCGGTACCATGAATGATATTGATCGTTCGGTAGATAGTTTTGATTTCGCCATGCGACGCCGTTTTCGCTTTGTGGAAATAACCGCTGCAGAAAGTTTAGGTATGTGGGAGAATCAGTTGGATGCTAGTAAGATTGAAGAAGCCAGCCGCCGTTTGACAAATTTGAATAATGCTATTGAAAATGTGGCGGATCTCAACCGAAACTACCATATCGGACCATCATACTTTTTAGTTTTACCTCAACTTGACTATGATTATGACCTGTTTTGGAAGGATTATATACAGCCTTTATTGGAGGAATACCTGCGTGGTAGCTACCAAGAAGCAGAAGTGTTAGAAGGGTTGAAAGCTGCTTTTGATAAACTAGAGGATACAGGTTATGTGGATAACGGATAACCAACGAGGAATTTCTAAAACTACCTTTAAAGATAAGTACCCCCAATTGACAGAACAGTTGGTAGATAGAAGTTTGGATTTTTTATCAAAAGAACACGGCCTGTTCTTATTTCCAACTAGCTGGCAAGAAATTTCGGATCTTGAAAAATCCGATAAAGTATTTGAGACGGTTGATGATACTTTACGAACTGGGAATGTCATTGGATTTATTGGATGTGGTCCAGAAAGAGTGACGATTCATTCCCGCTTTGCTCAAAATGATACTGAAGATTATTTTTTACATTATATGTTACAAAAAGTTCTCCACCTGAATGTGACTAACTTGGAAACCTCACTTTCGTTTGAGCAACAATTTTATCAGCTTTACATTTACCTGTTTCCTTCATTTCTTCAAGCGGCCATGAGAAAAGGCCTCTATAAAGAGTACCGTCGATTTCAATATCATGATGCGAACATGAAAGGTGCCTTGGACGTCGCCCGTCAACTGAAGAATAGTATACCGTTTGAGGGCAGGATTGCCTACAACACCAGAGAGTTTTCTTTTGATAATAATTTAATGCAGTTGATACGGCATACCATTGAGTTTATCAAGTCTCATCCGCTATCACGTTCATTTGAATTATTTCAATCAAAAGATCGAGAGAATGTTGAGGTAGTCATTCGAGCAACACCAAGTTACCAATTTTCTGACAGGAGCTACACAATCTATCAAAACCAGCTTACACCGGTTCGTCATGCATATTTTCATGAATACAGATCCCTACAGAAACTCTGTCTCATGATTTTAAGGGGTCAAATGCATGGTATTGGTCAAAGTGAACAGAAGATACAAGGTATTCTATTTGATGTGGCCTGGCTCTGGGAAGAATACCTGGCACAACTGTTGGGGGAAGTTTTTCTTCACCCTAGAAATAAAGCTAAAAGTGGCAGTTTTTCCATGTTTCAAGGTGGAAATGGGCGGATATACCCAGACTTTGTTGCTGTATCAGATCGGTCAATTGTTGCGGATGCTAAGTATAAACCGCTCGAAAATATTAACGGAGCGGACTACCTGCAGCTAGTTGCCTATATGTATCGATTTAATGCTCAACAAGGCTTTTATCTCTTTCCTTATGCTGGAAAAAATGAAGAGAATAAGCGATACGAATTGTTAGAAGGCATCGGTCGGAAACGAAGCGAGCCTGTTATTGTTGAAAAAGTAGGTTTGGTTATTCCTCAAGACTCATCTTCTTTTAAAGAGTTTTGCCAGCAGATAGAAAGTAATGAGCAAGCTTTTTTGAAATTTTTTGTAGAAAAAGCTGAGTGAGAGATGAAGAGCTTAGAGATGATTTTTCTCATCGTTCGTCATAGCTCATGGATTGAGAGAAAGGGAGAATTCTTCCTTTTTTTCATGCTGGATTCTGATATAATAGGAATATGAAAAAAGTCATCGAATTCAAGAATTTTTCTTTTACATACAATGCGCAGACGGAAGCGACCTTACATGAGATTGATTTGACCATTTTCGAGGGGGAAAAGGTTCTCATTATTGGACCATCTGGATCGGGCAAGTCCACTCTCGGTCAAGTCTTAAACGGGATTATTCCAAATATCCATAAGGGAACCCATTCTGGAGATTTCAAGTTGATGGGGCAGTCTGCTTTTGACCAGCCCATTTACCAAAAATCTCTCTTGGTCAGCACTGTCTTGCAGGATACGGATGGTCAGTTTATTGGGCTTTCTGTTGCTGAAGATATGGCATTTGCACTGGAAAATGACATGGAAACCTTGGCGACCATGAAAGAACGAGTTCATGATTGGGCAGAACGCTTGGAACTAAATGAATTGCTCAACCATCGTCCCCAGGATCTTTCGGGAGGTCAGAAGCAACGGGTCAGCTTAGCAGGGGTCTTGATTGATGAAAGTCCTATTTTGTTATTCGATGAACCTTTGGCCAACTTAGATCCCAAATCTGGGCAGGATACCATTGACTTGATTGATCGTTTGCATGGACAGGAAGGAACGACGACCATTATCATTGAACACCGCTTGGAAGATGTCCTTTATCGACATGTAGACAGAATTGTGCTGATAAACGATGGACGTATTCTTTTCAATGGTCATCCAGATCAGCTATTGCAGACAAGTCTATTAAGAGAAAACGGCATCCGTGAGCCTCTCTATATTTCCACCTTACGAGGCTTGGGTTATCCAATTGAAAGAGCAACTCATCTCTCTTCTGTCTGGGAACTTGAACTAGGTTCTTTAGAAATGGGTCAACTCCCAAGTGCCAACTTGACAGAAGTGGAAAAGGAAGTCTTACTTGAAGCCCGCAATTTGCAATTTGCCTACTCGAATAGAGTCATTCTTTCAGATATCCATTTGAAGATACATAAGGGTGAACGCTTGGCCATCGTCGGAAAAAATGGGGCTGGTAAATCAACCTTGGCCAAGGCCTTGTGTGCCTTTATTCAACCTGATGGGGAGATATTGTGGCAGGGTAAATCCATTAAGGATGATTCTGTCAAGGAGAGAGCGGAGCGGATTGGTTACGTCCTTCAGAACCCTAATCAGATGATCAGCCAGACCATGATTTTTGATGAGGTAGCCCTTGGTTTGCGAATGAGGGGAGTGGCGGAAGAAGAAATTGAGTCTAGGGTATTCAAGATTTTGGAAGTTTGCGGTTTGTATCAGTACCGCAAATGGCCGATTTCAGCCTTATCCTATGGTCAGAAGAAGAGGGTGACCATTGCCTCTATCTTGGTGCTCAATCCAGAGATTATTCTTTTGGATGAACCAACGGCTGGTCAGGACCAACGTCATTACCAGGAGATGATGGATTTCTTGGATCAACTAAATGCTCAAGGACATACCATTGTGATGATTACCCACGATATGCAGTTGATGTTGGATTATTCAGATAGGGCTATTGTTGTCGTGGATGGACAGATTATCGAAGATGCTAGTCCAGCAGAAATCTTGTCAGATAGCCAGGTCATTGAAGAAGCCAATTTGAAGGAAACATCTATATTTCACTTGGCAGAACGCTTGGCAGTAAACCCACTGGAATTGACCATGCTCTATATGCAGGAAGAAAGGAGGGAGCTATGAGCCAACAACATTTAATTGGTTACCATAAAGGAAGAGGCATCATTTATGATTTGTCTGCTGTTACCAAGCTCTTGTTTTTCCTGATTGTGACTATTCTTGCCATGGTGACCTACGATACCCGTTTGATTGCCTTTATAGCTCTTTTTTCGCTGGCCTTATTCAAACTATCCGGTATTCGCTATAAGGATGTGTCCCTTGTTCTGCTGTTTACAATTGTTTTTGCCCTCTTAAATGCCCTGATGGTGCATCTATTTGCACCCAGATATGGAGTGGAGCTCTATGGTGCGGAAACGGTTTTGATTTCTGGCTGGGGTCCCTATTCCTTGACTAATCAGCAGCTTTTTTATCTGTTTAACTTACTCTTGAAATATTTTTGTACAGTGCCTCTGGCTCTTGTCTTTTTGATGACAACCCATCCGAGCCAGTTTGCTTCAAGCTTAAATCAGATTGGAGTTTCCTATAAAGTGGCCTATGCGGTTAGTTTGACCATGCGTTATATCCCAGATATTCAGGAGGAATTTTATACCATTCGGATGTCTCAGGAAGCGCGTGGTTTGGAGTTATCTAAGAAAGGTAAGTTAATGGACCGCATTAAGGGCAATCTAGCTCTGGTCATCCCCTTGATTTTTGGTTCCTTAGAGCGGATTGATACCATTTCAACAGCCATGGAATTGCGACGTTTCGGGAAAAATAAAAAAAGAACCTGGTATAGCTACCAAGCCTTGCAAAGTATTGATTATCTGGTTCTAGCCCTTATTTTTATGCTAATTCTCATTACAATCGGACTTTTATTTGTGAATGGTGGACGTTTTTACAACCCGTGGAGATAGAGAAAAGGAGTTTCGCCTGAAACTCCTTTTACAGTGGTCGTTTATTTGGCATACCAGCCTTACGTGGAAACTTATTGGGAGTTTCCTTTTTCTTTTCTACAATGGTCAGGGTGCGAGGGTCGCCGTTTGGCAATTGATAGTCAACGTTTTCAATGACCTTACCAAAAAGGAGAGTCAGGGCGTTCTTAGCTTGAGCCAATTCGTCCTCAGCACTGGAGGCCTTGAGGGCGATGAGTTTGCCATTGAGCTTTAAGTATGGGATGGTCAATTCTGACAAGATTTGCATACGAGCAACTGCCCGAGCTGTAACCAGGTCAAATTGGGCACGAAATTGCTTATCTTGGGCAAAATCTTCAGCCCGCCCATGATAGAAATGCACATTCTTCAAACCCAAATCCTCAGCCAATAGATGCAAGAAATTGATCCGCTTGTTGAGGGAGTCGATGATGGTCACATCTAATTGAGGATAGATGATTTTCATGGGTAAGCTTGGAAAACCAGCTCCAGCTCCGATAT
The DNA here is from genome assembly GCF_036680365.1 of Streptococcus sp. SS-4456. Lineage (NCBI taxonomy): Bacteria > Bacillati > Bacillota > Bacilli > Lactobacillales > Streptococcaceae > Streptococcus > Streptococcus sp. SS-4456. The sequence continues at coordinate 11,329 of NZ_JAVIHI010000009.1, forward strand.
CCAGTAAACGGAGGGGGGCATTTTGAATGTGTCCTTGTAGAATGGGGGCTATGGAATCGTAAAAATGCTTGAGATAGACGTCCTCTTCTTCAGTTATTGCTGTCAAATTGATCTTCTCATTCCATTCTACCAAGAGTTGAAAATAGCGATGGAATTGTTGTTTCTGGGTGTCAGTTAGCTGGATGCCTTGGTCCACCAAGGTCTTATAAAATACTTCAGGTTTCATAGTTTTATCTTACCATAAATTTTTGAAATTGTGGAGAGTTGGGCTAGAGTTATCGGGGATAGAGAAAGAGGTAAGACTTTGGGCCCAACCTCTTTTTGTTTATTGTCCATCCGTTTGCTCAGAGGATGTTGTAGTAGCAGCTGGTGTTGAAGCTGTTGTGGTTTCAGCGCCGCTAGCTTCAACTGCAGTAGTTTCGGTAGTGTTTACAGTGCTCGCTGTTTCCGTAGTGGTGCTTTGAACACTCTGTTCACTTGTTGTTTCAGTGTAGCTCGAACTTGGCGTTGTTGAGCTACTGCTTGTATTGTAGTTGTTGTTACTATTGTTGTAGCTATTGTAAGCATTGTTTAGCGAACGGCTACCTCTCAAATAGTAGTTTGAACCGTATCGTACAAGTCTACTTGGCACTTCCCACTCGGTAGCAGTATAGTCAGAATGCATATGGGCCATCATATGGTGATAAACGTCGGTGGCAATCCTCATACCATTATCTAGGATAGGGGTCATACGATTGGTATAGCCAGTCCAAACAGCCATAGCATATTGGCTAGAATAGCCGACGAAGTTCTCATCTGGTACAACCATATAGCTGTAGTTTGCCTCAGGGATGGAAGCTAGGATAGTATCTGTTTCGCTATCGGTATAGTTGGACGTACCTGTTTTACCTGCCATTGGGATACCGCTGACGGTAGCGTTATAACCGTAGCCATAGGTCAATACCGATTTCATCAAATCTGTCATCATGTAGGCTGTTTCTTCCGTCATAACACGGGTGCCTTGAGGAGCAAACTCAGAAACGGTTCCGTCGCTGAAGACGATTTTATTGACATATTGAGGAGCGTAATAAGTTCCGCCGTTGGCGAAGGCAGCATAGGCTGCAGCCATTTTCTCAGAACTTGCACCATATTGACGACCTGTATCGGAAGTGTTACTAGAAATCGCATTTGAGTAGTGCATTTCTGGATAATCAATGCCGATACTGTTCAAGAATGCCAGGGAGTTTTCTAGTCCAGTTGCTTCAAGAGCCTTGACTGCTGTCACATTACGTGAATACTGAACAGCTGTCTTGATTGAAATGGATCCGTAGAATTGCTTGTCCCAGTTATTGACCGGGATAGTTGTGCCAGGGAAATTGTAAGGTCCATCAACGATAATGTCAGCCGTTGAAGTGTAGATGCCGTGTTCATAAGCAGGAGCATAGTCGGTAATGGGTTTCATGGTCGAACCAAAGTCACGGTTGGTTTCGACAGCCTGGTTGGTACCAAAGGAAACGTTACTTGCTTGATGGCGGCCACCCAACTGTGCGACAACCTTACCATTTGAAACATCAACAACCGTAGAGGCTACCTGCATCAAGTCATCAGGATAGGCAACATACATATCCGTATTGTAGATATCCCATAATTGCTGTTGTGCAGCAGGGTCTACGTTTGTATAAACATCCATACCGGTAGTCAATAAGTTGTAGCCTGTTTTTGCTTCTACTTCTTCAATGACTTGCTTGAGGTAGTTGTCCATGTAAGCAGGATAAGCTGTTTCATTAGTTAGGGCCTGTAGACCATCTGTGACAGGAGTCAGTACTGCTTGCTCGTACTGGGCATTATCGATGTACTTTTCTTCCAACATTTCAGCCAGTACCAAGTCCCGCCGTGTTTTAGCGTCCTCTGGATTGGTGTAAGGGTCATACTGGTTAGGAGCTTGCGGCATACCTGCTAATAAGGCTAGTTGAGCCAGGCTTAAGTCCTTTAAGTCCTTCCCATAATATGACTTAGCAGCAGTTTTCATACCATAGTTTCCATTGGCCATAAAGACTTTGTTGACATAGTAGGTCAAGATTTCTTGCTTAGTCTTGTCTTTTTCCAATTGGGTTGCTAACCAGGCTTCTTGGATTTTCCGTTTGATGTTTTGGTCCTCGGAAGAAGTTGAGAAGTAGGTCAGTTTGATGAACTGCTGGTCCAGTGTTGAACCACCTTGTAAGCGTCCACCTGTCAGGTTGTTAACCAAAGAACCAGCGATACGGATAACATCCACACCTCGATGGTTGAAGAAACGCTGATCTTCAATCGCAACGATGGCATTGACCAAATCAGTCGGAATTTCTTCGGTTTTGGCGCTAGAACGCTTTTCTGCTCCCAGGTCAGCAATCAGACTTCCGTTTTTGTCATAAATCTTACTGGATACTGTGGCTGTCAAGCTTTCCTCGGTCAACTTGGGAGCTGTTACTATCCAGTAACCTACCAAGAGTGAACCGACTAGAAAGGTAAGAATAAAGCCAGCTAATAAGACGTTTGCAACTACTAGGAGAGTTTTTTTAATACTTGTAGTTTTCAAAAGAGTCACCACCTAATAAATTTTTTTCAACCACTTCCAGATAGGGTACGCTTGGAAAGCGTCCCATTTGAATCTCAAAGCCAAATTGTCGAATGAAAGAGAGAGGCATGGATTTGCTTCCCTTATCTACTTGGTAGAATTCAATCAAGTGAACGGCAGGTAAGAGATAGGTTTCTTTTAGCGTTGAAAAGTGAAGAAGAACAAAGCATACGCCACCCTGCTTTACAACCTGTTTCATGTGTTCAATCTGATGCTCATGAAAATTCTTCATAGGCATAGATGCTTTTTGTCGCGTTTCCTTGGCTTCGAAATCAATATAATGTTTCCTGAAAACCCCTGAGTAATCAGTTGTAGATGCCTGTCGAAAATAGGCCTCTACAATTTTCGCACGGCTTCTCTTCGGATAATCAACCTTTACAATCTGCACAGGAGTCGGTTTCTTGTGGATAACCGCAATCTCGTGAGCTAGGTAGTATAGATTGCTATCGTTGATAGCAGTTTCAAAGGACATCCCTCGATTTGCGAAGCTAATTTTTTGAGATGAAACAGAATTGGTTCTATTGATTTTTTTAGATATCTTATGAGGATAATTGACCATAGAACTCCTTCTTGATAAAATAATATCAGCATATTATACCACAATAAGTGAAAAGAGTACAAGGAATGGATACTAAGAGCCTTTTGATAACAGGTTACAAGCATACAGATGTAGGTATTTTTACGGAAAAGGATCCACGGTTAGCTATTATAAAGTTGGCTATCAAGAAGGATCTTGTTCGATTTTTGGAGGATGGAGTTACCTGGTTTGTCCTGACAGGTCAATTGGGATTTGAATATTGGACCTTGGAAGTTTTAGAGGAATTGCGTTCAGAAGGTTATGAGTTTCAAATAGCATCTATTTTCATGTTTGAAAACCATGGAGAACATTGGAATGAAGGTAATCAGCTGAAATTGCAGCGCTTCAAACAGGTTGATTTCATTAAGTATGCCTATCCTCGTTATGAAAATCCTGGTCAGTTTAAAGATTACAATAAATTTTTAGTGGATAATACTGACGGAATCTATCTGTTTTACGATTCTGAAAATGAAACTAATTTGAAATATTTATATCATCAAGTCTTAAAAAAAGAGGAGTATGATAGAAAAAAGCTTACCTTTGAACAACTGAACGAGGTGGCAGAAAATTTTTCAAATTCTGAGTGATTTGACTTGATTTTTCCCTATTTTTTTTAATATAATAGGACTAGTGATGTTTTAGATATGGGAGAGAGAAATGGCAAGTATTAAATTTACAACTAAAGATATTTTTGAACAAGATTTTAAAGTCGGTTTCCGTGGCTACGACCAAGACGAAGTCAATGACTTTTTAGATGAAATCATGAAGGATTATGATGCCTACGAAGCTATTATCAAGGAGTTGAAAGGCGAGATTGCTCGCTTGAAAGCTCAGGTAGCAAACACTCCTAAAGTTGCTGCTGTTGAGGAAGTAAAAGATGTGCTTCCTACGGAACGTCCATCTTCGGCTACAAACTTTGATATTCTTCGTCGCTTAAATCGTCTGGAAAAAGAAGTCTTCGGCAAACAAATTGTTCAAGACTAATAATATAGGAATTGCGTGCAATTTTTGGATAATCGCGTGGTAGATTTCTACCATGAGGAAAGTCCATGCTAGCACTGGCTGCGATGCCGGTAGTGTTTGTGCTAGGCGAATCAATAAGCCTAGGGACGTTGGTAACGTTACGGCGGTTAAAATGGCTACGTCATCAGATATGCCAAAGTAGACCTGAAAGTGCCACAGTGACGAAGTTTTTATGGAAACGTAAAAAATGGAACGCGGTAAACCCCTCAAGCTAGCAACCCAAACTTTGGTCGGGGCATGGGATGGATGGAATTGAACTGAAATCCTGACTGTGAAAACAGTAGACAGATGATTATCGAAGGTGGTAGAACCTAGTACCACTGGAACAAAACATGGCTTACAGAAAATTGCATAAATAGGTAGCTAGCTTTGCTAGCTTTTATTTTAGAAGGAAAAAAATGAAAAAAAAGTTTGAATTGATTGCGACCGCTGCAGCTGGCCTAGAGGCAGTTGTTGGTCGTGAAATTCGCAATCTCGGTTATGAGTGCCAGGTGGAAAATGGTCGTGTACGATTCGAGGGTGATGTGAAGGCGATTATCGAAACCAACCTTTGGCTACGTTCGGCGGACAGGGTAAAAATTATTGTTGGTCAATTTCCAGCAAGAACCTTTGAAGAGCTCTTCCAAGGGGTCTTTGGTTTGGATTGGGAGAATTATCTGCCTTTGGGATGCAAGTTTCCAATTTCCAAGGCCAAGTGTGTTAAATCCAAGTTACACAATGAGCCGAGCGTACAGGCTATTTCGAAAAAAGCAGTTGTTAAGAAATTACAAAAACACTTCTCTCGTCCAGAGGGAGTGCCGCTCCAGGAAGTTGGGGCAGAGTTCAAGATTGAAGTGTCTATCTTGAAGGATGTGGCAACAATCATGATTGATACGACTGGTTCAAGTTTGTTCAAGCGTGGCTATCGGGTGGAAAAAGGTGGAGCACCGATCAAAGAAAATATGGCGGCTGCTATTTTACAGTTATCTAACTGGTATCCTGATAAACCCTTGATTGATCCAACTTGTGGTTCAGGAACCTTTTGTATTGAGGCGGCCATGCTGGCCAAAAATATGGCTCCTGGCTTGAAACGCTCCTTTGCTTTTGAAGAATGGCCATGGGTTGATGACCAGTTAGTGGCAGATGTACGAAAAGAAGCTCGGGCTGCTATTAAATCAGATTTGGTCTTGGATATTGCGGGTTCAGACATCGATGCTCGTATGGTTGAAATTGCCAAGAAAAATGCTTTTGCGGCTGGAGTAGATCAGGACATTGTTTTCAAACAGATGCGAGTTCAGGATCTGCGGACGGATAAAATCAATGGTGTTATCATTTCAAACCCACCTTATGGAGAACGTTTGTTGGATGATGACGCAATCATCACGCTCTATCGTGAGATGGGACAAACCTTTGAGCCCTTAGCAACCTGGTCTAAGTTTATTTTGACCAGTGATGAGCAATTCGAGAAGCGTTTTGGTAGGCAGGCTGATAAAAAGAGAAAATTATATAATGGTACCTTAAAAGTAGATTTGTATCAATTTTTTGGTCAACGTGTCAAGCGTCAAATGGTAGAAGAGAAATAATAGGAGGATATCGTGGAAGAAAATAAGAATAAGCTACCCTTGGAAAATGAGAAAGTTTTGGATTTTGAAGTAGCTAAGGATCTAACCATTGCAGAAGCCGTAAAGAAACATAAGGAAATCGAAGCAGGTGTGACTGAGGATGACAGTCTTTTGGATCGTTATATCAAGCAACACCGTGATGAAATCGAATCTCAAAAATTTGAAACAAAGGTTAATCATTTGCCCCTGGTAGAGTCTTCTGCTGATGAAAAAGTAGATACGGTTCAGACAGCTAGTCTTTCGACGGCATTGGACGATGAACTTCTTGTAGTTGGCAAGGATATGACTGAGCAGGTAAAAGTACCGACTGCTCCTTTGGAAGAAACAATTGTTGCAGGTGCGGCAGTGGTTGACAGTATAGCGACTGTTTCCCAAGAACAAGAAGTGGATGATGATTGGGGACAGGCAGAGGAAGCAGAGAAGGATAGAAAGAAAAAAATCTATTTTTGGTCAGCTTTAGCAGCTCTCTTTGTCACTATCTTAGCAACGGCTTTCATGTGGTTGAACTCAGTAAATAAATCGACCACGGAAACAGCTAGTAGTTCAAGTACTAGCCAAACTTCGACTTCTGCAAACAGCTCGGCAGATGCCAATAGCCTAGCCTTTGAACAACTTTATGCTAGCTTCTTTACAGATAGTAGTTTGACAAAGTTGAAGAATTCTGAGTTTGGTAAATTGGCGGAGTTGAAGGCCCTCTTGGACAAGATGGACAAAAATTCGGATAGTTATAAAAAAGCCAAGGAACAGTACGATAACCTTGAGAAAGCCATTGCAGCTATTCAGGCAATCAATGGGCAATTTGATAAAGAAGTTATCGTAAATGGTGAAATTGATACTACTGCTACTGTTAAAGCAGATGCCAGTCTTTCAGCTACCAACACGGGTATTAGCTCAGTGGATAGCTTGTTGGCTTCTGTGGTCAATTTTGGGCGTTCTCAACAGGAAGTTGCTGCTAGCTCTACCGAAGCAGTTGCTGCTCCAGCTGAAAACTCTCAGACTGATTCGACAACAGCAGAAACCACTGCTCCAGCCTCAACCGAGAGTGCGGTAGTCAGTGATGGCGTTGCTGGTGCTATTAGTGGAGCAGCAACTATTTACGGGATCCCTGTACCAGAAGGGGTAGTTCTACAGCGTGATCGCAGCCGTGTTCCTTACAATCAAGCCATGATTGACGATGTTAATAACGAAGCTTGGACATTTAATCCTGGTATTCTAGAAAATATTGTAGCTATTTCTCAACAGCGTGGTTATATCACAGGCAACCAATATATCTTGGAAAAAGTGAACATCATTAACGGAAATGGTTACTACAATATGTTTACGCCAGACGGTAGCTATCTCTTCTCGATTAACTGTAAGACAGGTTACTTTGTTGGTAATGGCTCCGGTCATGCGGATGCATTGGATTATTAAGTAAAACAAAAAAGCGGTTAACCCGCTTTTTTTATACCCTATTTACTTAAATCGTTTTTCTTTCAAAGGCATCGCTTGAAATACCTTGTGAAACAATCAATTTTGCCCACTCTTTAGCTGAATGGAGGCTGTGGTCCTTGTAGTTGCCACACGATTCAATGGTTGTTCCAGGGACATCCTCCCAAGTAATTCCATCTGCGATTTCTTCCAAACTTGCCTTGATGACTTGAGCAATTTCTGCTGGATCTTGCTTGCCCCACATAATCATGTGGAAACCAGTACGACAGCCGAACGGTGAGCAGTCAATCAGACCGTCAATCCGCTGACGGATGAGTTTGGCCAAGAGATGCTCGATAGTATGCAGACCAGCTGTATCCATGGCATTTTCATTGGGCTGAATTAGACGGATATCAAAGTTTGTGATAATATCCCCTTTTGGACCAACTTCTTCTGAAATCAAGCGGACATAAGGAGCCTTTACAATAGTGTGGTCCAATTCAAAACTTTCAACAGTAACTTCTTTTTTCATTTGTTCCTCCAAACTATGTGATGAATTTATTATAACATATTTGTTAATTTGGAATTGTGAAATCGGTTCAATTATGGTAAAATAGATACAGATTTTGTGAAAATCGAATTTAAAAAAGAGGTAGAAATATGGAAATCATTACACTTGTAGTGACTTTTGTTTCTGCTCTCATTGGTTTAGTAATTGGCTACTTTGCCATTTCTTTGAAGATGAAATCTGCAAAAGAAACTGCAGAATTAACCCTTTTAAATGCAGAACAAGAAGCTAGTAATGTTCGTGGTCGTGCGGAAGAAGCAGCAGAAGCTATTTTAAAAACAGCTGAACGTGACCGCCAGACCTTGAAAAAAGAATTACTCTTGGAAGCTAAGGAGGAGGCTCGTAAGTACCGAGAAGAAATCGCAGAAGAATTTAAGTCAGAGCGTCAAGAATTGAAACAAATTGAAGTGCGTTTGACCGAACGTGCCAGCAATTTGGATCGAAAAGATGACAATTTGACGACTAAAGAAAAGACTTTGGAGCAAAAAGAACAAAGTCTAACGGATAAATCTAAACACATTGATGAGCGTGAGCAAGAAGTTGCTAAGTTGGAAGAGCAAAAGGCTCTAGAATTGGAACGTGTGGCAGCACTCAGTCAGGAAGAAGCGAAAGATATTATCCTGACAGATACACGCGATAAGTTGACATATGAGATTGCAACTCAAATCCGAGATGCAGAGCGTGAGGTCAAAGAACGTTCGGATAAGATGGCCAAGGACTTGTTGGCCCAGGCTATGCAACGGATTTCAGGTGAATATGTAGCTGAGCAGACTATTACCTCTGTTCACCTGCCGGATGATGCCATGAAAGGTCGAATTATCGGACGTGAAGGACGTAATATTCGTACCTTTGAAAGTTTGACCGGTATCGATGTTATCATTGATGACACGCCAGAAGTCGTAGTCCTTTCGGGTTTTGACCCCATTCGTCGTGAGATTGCTCGTATGACCATGGAAACCTTGCTTCAAGATGGTCGGATTCATCCGGCTCGTATTGAGGAGTTGGTTGAAAAACACCGCGTGGAAATGGACAACCGCATTCGTGAATATGGTGAAGCTGCTGCCTATGAAGTGGGCGCACCGAATCTTCACCCAGATTTGATTAAAATTATGGGACGTTTGCACTTCCGTACATCTTATGGTCAAAATGTCCTCCGTCACTCGATTGAAGTGGCTAAATTGGCAGGTGTCCTCGCCGCTGAGTTGGGTGAAAATGTCAACTTGGCTCGACGTGCAGGTTTCCTCCATGATGTTGGTAAGGCAATTGACCGTGAGGTTGATGGTAGCCACGTTGAAATTGGTACAGAGTTGGCTAAGAAGTACAAGGAACACCCGATTGTGGTCAACACTATCGCCAGTCACCATGGTGATGTCGAGGCTACAAGTACTATAGCGGTTATTGTAGCAGCAGCGGATGCCTTGAGTGCAGCTCGTCCAGGTTCTCGCCGTGAGTCTATGGAGGCCTATATCAAACGCCTACAAGACCTGGAAGAAATTGCTAATAGCTTTGATGGAATTAAACAATCTTATGCGATTCAAGCAGGCCGTGAAGTGCGGATTATTGTTCATCCAAATAGAATTTCAGATGATCAAATTACTATCTTGGCTCACGATGTTCGTGAAAAAATTGAGAATAACTTGGATTATCCAGGAAATATCAAGATCACGGTCATTCGAGAAACAAGAGCAACAGATATTGCTAAATAATGCAGAGGGAGCCCAGTCAGCTCCCTTTCTGTTTGAAAAAATACCCTGCTCATTTAAAATCAGTTGAAATTCCTAGGGATTTTTGTTACACTAGAATGAAAGATTTTAAAGGAGATATCATGAAAGAGCGAGGCTTACTCATCGTATTTTCCGGCCCGTCGGGAGTTGGGAAGGGAACGGTTCGAAAGGAAATTTTCGAGAGTTCGGATAATAAATTTGAATATTCTGTGTCCATGACGACACGTCCACAGAGACCTGGAGAGGTTGATGGGGTAGATTATTTCTTCCGTAGCCGTGAGGAGTTTGAGGATTTGATTCGTCAGGGTCAGATGTTGGAATATGCTGAGTATGTTGGCAATTACTATGGAACTCCTTTGACCTATGTCAATCAAACACTTGATAAGGGTATTGATGTTTTCTTGGAAATTGAAGTACAGGGAGCTCTTCAAGTCAAGAAAAAGGTTCCAGATGGAGTTTTCATCTTCTTGACGCCACCAGATTTAGAAGAATTGCAAGACCGCTTGGTTGGTCGTGGGACAGACAGTGAGGAAGTCATTGCGCAACGTATCGAACGTGCCAAGGAAGAGATTGCCCTCATGCGTGAGTATGACTATGCGGTTGTCAATGATGAAGTTCCTTTGGCAGCAGAACGTGTCAAACGCATTATCGAAGCAGAGCATTTCCGTGTCGATCGCGTAATCGGTCGTTATGATGAAATGATTCGTGATGTGAACAAGTAATAGAACCTTAATAGAAAGTAGAGAATAGAACTATGATGTTGAAACCATCTATCGATACCTTGTTGGACAAGGTACCATCTAAATATTCCTTGGTTATTCTTGAGGCAAAACGTGCCCATGAATTGGAAGCTGGCGCAAAACCAACTCAAGACTTTACTTCCGTAAAGTCAACCCTTCGTGCTTTGGAAGAAATTGAATCAGGCAATGTGGTTATTCACCCAGATCCAGAAGCAAAACGTGAGGCAGTTCGTCGCCGTGCGGAAGAAGCGAAACGTCTGGCAGAAGAAGAAGAGAAGAAAATCAAAGAACAAATCGCCAAAGAAAAAGAAGAAGGCGAAAAGATTTAATAAAAAACTCGGTTGGGCTTGCCATCCGGGTTTCTTTTCACTCATGGACATTGAAAGAAAGGAGGTCCTATGTTAGCACAAGTTATTGTAGATGTCCCCTTGATGCAGACCGATCAAGCTTATTCTTATCGGATTCCTGCTGAGTTGGAAGAGGGGCTTATGGTTGGTGTACGAGTCCATGTCCCCTTTGGTAAGGGAAATCGGCTGATTCAAGGGATTGTAGTAGCATTGGTTGATGAAGAGGATGCACTTGATTTGCAGGATTTGAAAGAGATTGCGGAAGTCTTGGACTATAGTCCTGTTCTCAATCAAGAGCAATTTTGGTTGGCTGACCAGATGAGAAAGTCAGTCTTTTCCTACAAAATTACTCTCTTGAAGGCTATGTTGCCCAGCTTGCTCAATTCCACCTATGATAAATTGCTCAGACCGGGGCATGGCTTGGAAATGGCAGAGCAGATTAGTCTGTTTGGTGATAAGGAGCAAATCCGTTTTTCTGACTTGGACGTGAAAGAGCAAGGGAAAATTATGCGTCTGGCCCAGTCAGGGAAAATCTTGGTGGATTATGTGGCCAAGGATAAAAAGCAAATCAAGACAGAAAAATGGTACCGGGTTTGTCTAGATAAATTGCAGGATGCAGATATTAGCAATCGGGCTAAAAAACGGCAGCGATTAAGAGAATTTCTGCTGGAACACTCGGAAGACCAGCTCCTTTTAAATCTAAAATCGGATTATTCAGCTGATACGCTCCGCTATTTTCAAGAAAAAGGCTTTATTGAAGTCAGGGAGGAGGAAGTTTCGCGGACTCAGGGAGTTTTTGATAAGGTGGAAAAAACGCAAGCCTTGGAATTGAATCCAGAGCAGGCGATTGCGGTTCGTGAGATTGTGGCCTCTATCGGTCAGGAAAGTCAGACATTTCTACTGCAAGGAGTGACAGGTTCTGGGAAGACGGAGGTTTATCTGCAAGTCATTGACCGGGTCTTGAAAATGGGAAAAACCGCTATTATGCTAGTACCTGAAATTTCCTTGACCCCTCAGATGACCAATCGCTTCATCTCTCGCTTTGGTCAGAAAGTCGCCATTCTCCACTCTGGACTGTCGGATGGAGAGAAGTATGACGAGTGGAGAAAGATTGAGGCAGGCAATGCCCAGGTGGTTGTCGGGGCTCGATCGGCTATCTTTGCTCCTCTGACCAATTTGGGTGTTATCATCATTGATGAGGAGCATGAGGCGACCTACAAGCAGGACAGCAATCCACGCTATCATGCGCGTGATGTGGCAAAGTTGCGGGCAGACTACAATCGGGCTACTTTGGTTTTGGGGTCAGCTACGCCTAGCCTTGAATCACGGGCTCGGGCTAGTCGAGGAGTCTATGGAAGACTGACTCTTAACCAGAGGGCCAATCCCTTGGCTCGTATTCCAGAAGTAGAAGTTGTGGATTTCCGTGATTACATCGGTCAGCAGGAGGCTAGTAATTTTACCCCTGTTTTAATTGACAAGATTAGAGAAAAGTTGGCTCGTAAGGAACAGGTTGTTCTCATGTTAAATCGGCGTGGCTATTCTTCTTTTGTCATGTGTCGGGATTGTGGGACTGTGGACCAGTGTCCTAACTGTGATATTTCCCTAACGCTTCACATGGATACAAAAACCATGAATTGCCATTACTGTGGTTTTCAAAAAGGAATTCCCCAGATTTGTCCAAACTGCCAGAGTTCCTCTATTCGTTACTATGGAACTGGTACGCAAAAGGCCTACGATGAATTACAGGAGCTCTTGCCAGAGGCTAGAATTTTGCGGATGGATGTAGATACCACCAAGAAAAAAGGAGCTCACGAAGACTTGCTCGAACGGTTTGGGCGAGGGGAAGCGGATATTCTTCTGGGAACCCAGATGATTGCCAAGGGCTTGGATTTTCCAAATGTAACGCTGGTTGGGGTGCTCAATGCTGATACGGCCCTGAATTTGCCTGATTTTCGGTCTTCTGAGCGAACCTTCCAGTTGCTGACTCAGGTAGCTGGTCGGGCAGGTCGAGCTGATAAGGAAGGAGAGGTCCTGATTCAGACCTACAACCCAAATCATTATGCCATTGCTTTTGCCAAAGAGCAGGACTATGAAGGTTTCTATCGCTATGAGATGGGCATTCGGAAAAATCTTGGCTATCCGCCATATTATTTTACAGTTGGTCTAACCTTTTCGCACAAGTCGGAAGAATTTGTCGTGAAAAAAGCCTATGAGACAGTTGCCTTTCTCCGTCAACACTTAACGGATGCTATTCAAATTTTGGGACCAACGCCCAAGCCCATTGCTAGAACACATAATCTCTACCATTACCAGATTATCTTGAAATACCGTTATGAAGACAGATTGGAAGAGGTGCTTAATCAGATTTTGGATTGGACGCAGGAGAGAGAGAACCAAGATTTGCGATTGATTATTGATAATGAACCGCAGAATATGATGTAAGGTCTGGATAGGCCTTGCATTTTTTGATTTTATTCAGCAGTTTCACCCTAAATTAAGAAAAAAATAAGCAAAAATGGTATAATTAAGGGATAATAGAATTAGTAGAAACCTTATAGAGTAAAGGAGATGAGAAAGCAAAGATGACAAAGTTGATTTTTATGGGAACACCAGCATTTTCAGCAACAGTCTTAAAAGGTCTTTTGGCGGATGACCAGTATGAAATCCTGGCTGTTGTTACCCAGCCTGATCGAGCTGTTGGTCGTAAAAAAGTCATCCAAATGACACCTGTGAAAGAAGTAGCCTTGGAGCATGATTTACCAGTCTTTCAGCCAGAAAAGTTATCAGGAAGTCATGAAATGGCTGACCTGATGGACTTGGGTGCAGACGGGATTGTGACAGCTGCATTTGGACAATTCTTACCGACTAAATTACTGGACTCAGTTGACTTTGCGGTCAATGTTCATGCCTCTCTTCTTCCTAAATACCGTGGCGGTGCCCCTATTCATTATGCTCTAATTAACGGTGATAAACGTGCCGGCGTAACCATCATGGAAATGGTTAAGGAAATGGATGCTGGTGACATGATTTCTAGCGATAGCATTGCTATTGAAGAAACAGATAATGTTGGCACCTTGTTTGAAAAGTTGGCTGTTGTTGGACGGGATTTGCTATTGCAAACCTTGCCAGCCTATATTGCTGGGGATGTGAAGCCAGTAGCCCAAAATCCAGAACAAGTGACTTTCTCGCCAAATATTCAGCCAGAAGAAGAAGTGCTTGATTGGAACAAGTCAGCCCGTCAACTCTTCAATCAGATTCGCGGTATGTACCCATGGCCAGTTGCCCACACCTATTGGCAAGGCGAACGGTTTAAAATTCAAGAAGCAGTTGAAGTGGCTGGTTCCGGTCCAGTCGGTCAAGTGATTGCTCGAAGTAAGAAAGAATTGGTCGTTGCAACAGGTCTGGGAGCCCTTTCACTGAAAACTGTCCAGCCAGCTGGTAAGCCAAAAATGACCATTGCAGACTTTTTAAATGGTGCAGGTCGAGAGATTGTAGTAGGAGATCAATTTGGTGGTTAATAAACATGAAACAGCCAGAAGTCTAGCCTTATCTGTACTGGAAGACGTCTTTGAACAAGGAGCTTACTCGAATATCGCTCTCAATAAGGCCCTAGAATCTTCTCGTTTATCTGTACAGGACAGGGGATTGACGACGGAGCTAGTCTATGGGACAGTTTCTCGTAAAATCACGCTAGAGTGGTACTTGGCGCATTTTATCGAAGATAGAGAAAAGTTGGACACTTGGGTCTACTATCTCCTCATGTTGAGCCTCTACCAGATGCTTTATTTGGATAAACTTCCAACTCATGCAGTTGTCAACGAGGCGGTTAATATTGCCAAGCGAAAGCCTGGAACTGACAAATTTGTCAATGCCATTTTGCGTAAGCTTAGTCAGGATTCCTTGCCGAAACCTGCAGATATTAAAAGAAAGAACAAACGTCTATCCGTTCAGTATTCTGTGCCAGTTTGGTTGGTCCAAACCTTGATTGCAGAATATGGCGATGAACGTGCAGAGAAGATTTTCCAAAGTCTGCATATTCGGAATAAGGCTAGCGTACGCGTGACGGATGGTCAACAAGTGGAGCAATTGGCAGAGGAATTAGGTGCCCAACATTCGCTGTTATCGCCAGTTGGATTGGTTAAATCCCATGGACATTTTGCGGCTACGGATTACTTTAAAGAAGGGCTAATTACCATTCAAGATGAAACCAGTCAGTTGGTGGCACCGACTTTGAAGCTTCAAGGAGATGAAACAATCTTGGATGCCTGTGCAGCCCCTGGTGGAAAAACCTGTCACATGGCCAGCTATTTAACAAGTGGTAAAGTTATTGCCCTTGATTTATACGAGCATAAACTGACCTTGATTGAAGCAAATGCCAAACGATTAGGGCTAGTAGATAAGATTGAAACCAAACGTTTGGATGCCAGTCGTGTTCATGAGGAATTTGGTCCAGATACCTTTGATAAAATCCTAGTGGATGCCCCATGTTCAGGTATTGGACTCATTCGACGTAAGCCTGATATTCGTTACAACAAGGCGGCTATGGATTTTGATTCGCTTAAATCCATTCAATTACAAATACTGGATAGCGTTTGTCAAAGCCTAAAAATCGGTGGTATAATTACCTATAGCACCTGTACGATTATTGCTAAGGAAAATCAAGAGGTTATTGACGAGTTTTTACAAACCCATCCCAATTTTGAGCAGGTTCTGTTAGAACATCCGCGAGCAGATATTATGGTGGATGGCTGCCTGTTGATTACCCCTGAACAATACCAGACGGATGGATTTTTCATTGGTCAATTTAGAAGAAAATCCTAGAATAAGAGGAGGAAGTTGCTTAGCAACGAGAGAAAATTATGGAAATTGCATTACTTACTGATGTTGGACAAAAACGTTCGAACAACCAAGATTATATCAACTGTTATAAGAACCGTGCAGGTATCGACTTGGTGGTCTTGGCAGATGGTATGGGCGGACACCGTGCAGGTCATATTGCTAGTGAAATGGCTGCAACTGATTTGGGCGCTGCTTGGGTCGATACACAATTGGTAACCTTGAATGATGTCCGTGAATGGTTGATTGCTATTATTGATGCAGAAAACCAAAAAATCCATGAACTTGGGCAAACGGAAGAATATCGAGGAATGGGAACGACGCTAGAAGCAGTTGTGGTGATTGACAATCAGATGATTTATGCCCACGTTGGCGATTCCCGAATTGGTCTGGTTCGTGATGGGGAATATACCCGCTTAACCAATGATCATTCATTGGTAGGTGCCTTGGTTCGTGCAGGTCAATTGACAGAAGAAGAAGCTCTTCGGCATCCGCAGAAAAATATTGTGACCCAGTCTATTGGACAGGCAGATCCGATTGAGCCAGATATTGCCTTGAAAACTCTGGAAGTTGGTGATTACGTTCTGATTAACAGCGATGGTCTGACCAACATGGTATCTGCAGAAGATATCCGCGATATTATAGTGAGCGGTGTTTCACTGGAAAGTAAGGCAGAAACCCTGGTACGTTTCGCTAATAATGCAGGAGGTTTGGATAATATTACAGTAGGTCTACTTCATATTACAGAGGAGGCTAGGTAATGATTCAAATCGGTAAGATCTTTGCTGGACGGTATCGGATTGTCCGGCAAATTGGTCGAGGCGGGATGGCGGATGTCTACCTGGCTAGGGATTTGATACTGGATGGAGAAGAAGTGGCTGTTAAGGTCCTTCGCACCAACTATCAGACTGACCAGATTGCCATCCAGCGTTTCCAGCGGGAAGCGCGTGCTATGGCGGACCTGGATCACCCAAATATTGTTCGTATTTCGGACATTGGTGAGGAAGATGGTCAACAGTATCTAGCCATGGAATACATCAATGGCCTTGACTTGAAACGCTATATCAAGGAGAATGCTCCTCTTTCAAATGATGTAGCAGTTCGTATCATGGGACAAATTCTCCTAGCTATGCGAATGGCCCATACTCGTGGTATTGTCCATAGGGACTTGAAACCTCAGAATGTTATCTTGACATCAAGTGGTGCCGCTAAGGTAACGGACTTCGGTATTGCAGTTGCCTTTGCGGAAACCAGTTTGACCCAAACCAACTCCATGCTGGGCTCTGTCCACTATCTTTCACCGGAGCAGGCGCGTGGTTCTAAAGCAACTATTCAAAGTGACATCTATGCAATGGGGATTATTTTGTTTGAGATGTTGACCGGCCGTATCCCTTATGATGGGGATAGTGCGGTGACCATTGCTCTCCAGCATTTCCAAAAACCACTGCCATCCGTTAGGGAAGAGAATGCGAATGTCCCTCAGGCTTTGGAAAATGTAGTCTTAAAAGCGACAGCTAAAAAATTAAGTGAGCGCTATAAGTCTGTTGCAGAAATGTACACAGACCTAGCCTCATCCTTGTCCTTGGATCGTAGGAATGAACCAAAAATTGTTTTAGAAGAGAACAAGGTTGATACAAAAACCTTGCCTAAGTTATCTCAGGCAAATGTTGATATCAAGCCAACGGCTAGTGCAGAGGCTGTCAAAACTAAGGCTGGTAAACAGCCGACAGGTAAGCAGGACAACTTGAAACAAAAAGCAGTTGCTAAACCAGTAGCCAAGGCTAGACAAGGGGTTCGAACTCGTTTCAAAGTCTTATTTGGTGTATTCCTTTTGACCCTCATGGCAGTTGGTTTTATATTCTTCAACTCACCAAAAACGGTTACGGTGCCGAATGTAGCGGGACAAACTGTTGAAAAGGCACAAGAGATGATTGAAGTAGCTGGATTGGAAGTAGGTAATGTCACAAAAGAAGCAACCAATGAAGTGGCTGAAGGGTTGGTTATTCGGACTTCTCCAGGCGCTAATTCTTCCAAACGCCAGGGAAGCAAGGTTGACCTGATTATTGCTACTGCTGCTATGGTTGTCATTCCAGATGTCAGTGGTAAAGACCAGGCTACTGCTCAACAAGAATTGGAAACGCTCGGATTACAGGTTTCTGTTAAAGAGGAATATAGCCTAACAGTTGATAGAGGCCTAGTCATTAAGACAGATCCACAAGTCAATGCATCAGCTGAAAAAGGTAGTAGCATCACACTCTACGTTTCTAAAGGAGTTGTGGTACCAAATGTGATTGGAAGAAGCCAGGAATCAGCTACCCAAATGCTTCAAGATGCAGGTTTCTACATCGGAACTGTTACACAGGTCTATAGTTCATCTGTCGAGACTGGTCAAGTCATTAGTACAGATCCAGTAGCTGATACTGAACTTGAAAGAGGATCAGTCATCAATCTTGAAGTATCCAAAGGCAAGGAATTGATTATGCCTGATTTGACTTCTGGTCACATAACCTATTCACAAGCAAGTAGCCAACTGCAAACCTTGGGTGTCAAGGTTGCCAATATCGAAAAACAGGAGGATAGGAGTTACTATTCAACTACAAGTGATATTGTTATTGGTCAATATCCAGCAGCAGGTAGTACTATCGAGGGGACCGTTACTCTTTATGTATCGGTAGCCTCAGCTACTACTAGCTCAGAGAGTTCTTCAACTAGCTCAACAGCAAGCAGTATATCTCCTTCTAGTTCATCTTCTGCTTCTACATCAGATAGTGGGCAGTAGTTTATAGGGTTCCACACTACTTGGTAATCATGGTCAAGTTTTTCTGTTTCACCTTGCTCAAAGGTGTAGATGGACTTATTGGACCGATTTCTTGCATTCAATAAACCACTTGGACTTGGGTTCTTCTAGTAAGAAGATCTCAGGTCCTTTTTGCTAACATAGGATAAACTTGTAGTATTTCCTACCCTGGTCGGAGTTCTTTTATCTAAAATTTGTTACAATAGTAAGGAAAGGATGCGATTATGAGGAAAGTTCAATTTTTTCTGTTGATAGAAAGTATGCTTTTTACTATGGCAGCTTTTGATGTCGTTGCCAATGAGGCCAGTCGGACCTTGTTGCTCTTCTCAGCCTTGCTCTTACTGGCCTGGTATTTTCTAGGCCGGCGTTTAAATAGTGTCTTATTAGTCAGCTCGCTGTCATTGGTATTTCTGGTCTTTGTTTTAAATCCCTACTTCATCATAGGGGTTATGCTTCTGGTTGTTTATATGTTTGTCAATTTCTTCTCACGTTATGAGAAACGCAATCAGTACACTCAGATAGTATTTACTGACTATGCCTTACAGGTGCAAAAAGAAAAGAATAGGTGGTTTGGAAATCATGATCATTCTCAAGATCGTTTTGGTTTTGAGGATATCAATATTGTCCGTTTGTTTGGCAATGATGTAGTTGATTTGGATAAGACAGTCTTGGTAGGGCGTGATAATATTGTCGTCATTCGAAAAACTTTTGGCAGGACAAAAATTATCGTTCCTATTGATGTAGAGGTTTCTTTATCAGCGACTAGTATCTATGGTAGGGTTAATTTTTTGGGACAATCCCAATGGGATCTCCGGAATGAGAGTATAGCTATCAATAGTCCAGACTATCAAGAATCCCATAAACGCGTTAAGGTAGTGACGAATAATATTTTCGGAGATGTGGAGGTGGTTCGCGTATGAGAAAACGTACCTATTTCCTCCTGGCTTGGTTTGCCAGTCTGATTGTATTTGTGGTTATTTCCTCTACCCTACCCCTCCTCAACCATTCGCTCTTGGATGTCAATCTGTGGACATCTACGGAACAACTTGTTTTTACTCTCATTCTTCTGGTTATCGTACTGACCCTCTTTTTAGCAGTCATGGTTCAAACGGTTAGTCTGGCTTCGACTCAGGTTATGCGAGCAAAGTTACAGGCTATTTTGAAAAATAAAAGTATCCGAACAGATAGTGAAAATGATCAACTCTTACTCCAGTTGTCTGATAAGGTGAGGACGTTGACCCGTCAAGTCCAGTTGGTGGACAATCAAGACTTGGTTAAGAGAGAGGAAATTGTGGAGGGCGAACGAAAACGGATTGCCAGAGATTTGCATGATACGGTTAGTCAGGAATTGTTTGCGACTAGTATGATTTTATCGGGTCTGTCCTCTAGTTTACCTAATCTGCCCCAGGAAACCTTGCAGGAGCAGTTGGTTTTGGTCAAGGATATGATTGAGTCTGCCCAGAGGGATTTGCGAATCTTGCTACTTCATCTCCGACCAAGTGAGCTAGAGGGCAAGAACTTGGTAGAAGGCTTCGAACTCATTTTACGAGAGGTTAGTGATAAGAGCAATATCATCGTCCATTTTCAACACGAAGTAGAAGAGTTACCAAAACTGATAGAAGAGCACCTCTTCCGTATTGCCCAGGAAATTATCAGCAATACTCTCCGTCATGCCAAGGCCAAGCATCTGGATGTTTACCTCATCCAAAAAGAAACAGAGTTACAGCTAAAAATGACGGATGATGGTGTTGGTTTCAAGCAAGAGGAAGGCGGCGATCTTAGTTATGGCTTGCAAAATATTCGGGAACGAGTGGAAGATATGGCAGGAAGCATTCAGATCCGTTCAGCCTTGAATAAGGGTGTTGCCATTGATATTCGTATCCCATTATTGAAAGGAAAAGAAGATGAATACGATTCGAGTGATGCTAGTTGACGATCATGAAATGGTTCGTCTAGGTTTAAAAAGCTATTTAAATTTACAGGCAGATGTGGAAGTTGTAGCAGAAGCTAGCGATGGTGAAGAGGGGCTGAGAAAGGCCCTTGAAGTCAAGCCAGATGTGGTGGTCATGGACTTGGTTATGCCAAAGATGACAGGTGTAGAAGCTACCTTAGCTCTTCTTAAGGAATGGCCTCAAGCACAGATTGTCATTTTGACTTCCTACCTTGACAACGAGAAAATTTATCCAGTTCTAGAAGCAGGTGCCAAAGGCTATATGTTAAAAACCTCTAGTGCGGATGAGATTTTAACAGCCATTCGCAAGGTGGCGCGTGGGGAATTTGCTATTGAAACAGAGGTGGAGAAAAAGGTGGAGCACCATAAACGCCACCCAGACTTGCATGACGACCTAACGGCCCGTGAACGTGAAATTCTGACCCTATTAGCCAAGGGCTATGACAACCAACGGATTGCGGATGAGTCCTTCATTTCCTTGAAAACCGTAAAAACCCACGTTTCAAATATCCTATCCAAACTGGCTGTCAGCGACAGAACACAAGCAGTTGTATATGCCTTCCAACATGGACTGGTAGCACAAGAGGAAGAATAATGGTATAATGAGTACTAGTTAGTTTCCAGAAAGGATGCCTAAATAGTGGATGCAAAATTAAAATATAAAGCAAAAAAAATAAAGATTGTCTTTTTTGATATTGACGATACCTTGCGTGTCAAGAATACAGGCTATATTCCTGATTCCATTCAACAAGTTTTTAAATCCTTGAAAGAAAAGGGGATTTTAACCGGAATAGCATCTGGTCGGACACCCTATGGTTTGGTGCCAGAAATTAAGGCACTCCAGCCAGATTTCTTTGCTATGATAAACGGTTCCTATGTTGAAGATGCCAAAGGAAAGCTTGTTCATCACCAACCGATTCCTCAGGACCTAGTAGAAAAAGTAATCGCATGGACCAAGGAAGTTGGTATCGAATATGGTTTACTGGGTAGCCAAAAAGGAACCTTGTCTACTCGTACAGAACGAATTAGTCAGGTGATTGATTTAATTTACGAAGGCTTGGAAACAGACCCAGACTTTTATAAAGACAATGCCATTTATCAGATGTTGACCTTTGAGAAGGATGGACAGGAAGTTGAATTACCAGAAGACTTGCAAAATGATTTACGTACGGTTCGTTGGGATGCTATCTCATCGGATATTGTCCTAAAAGACTCCTCTAAGGCTGCTGGTGTGGCTAAAGTAGTTGAAAAACTTGGTTTGAAACCTGAAAATGTCCTCGTTTTTGGTGACGGACTAAATGACATTGAATTGTTTGACTATGCAGGGATTAGCATTGCTATGGGGCATTCCCATCCAGAATTGCAAAAGCGCGCAGATTATATTACAAAAAAAGTAGAAGAAGATGGCATTTTTGATGCCTTGGAGAAATTAGGTTTGGTAGAAAAAGAAAAATACTTCCCACAATTAGATTTGGAGCAATTTGAAGGACCGGTAGCTCGTATTAAGACCAATCACGGTGAGCTAACCCTAAAACTCTTCCCGGAAATTGCTCCTAAGACAGTAGCTAACTTTATCGCTCTGTCTAAGGATGGTTACTATGATGGCATTATTTTCCATCGAATTATCAAGGATTTCATGATTCAAGGTGGTGACCCAACTGGTACAGGTATGGGTGGAGAGTCCATTTATGGAGAGTCCTTTGAAGATGAGTTTTCAATGGAAGCCTTCAATCTTCGTGGTGCCTTGTCTATGGCCAATGCAGGACCGAACACCAATGGAAGCCAGTTCTTTATCGTTCAAAATCAAAACTTCCCTTACAATGCCAAAGAGTTAGAGCGTGGTGGCTGGCCAAAAGAAATTGCAGCGGCCTATGTTGAAAATGGGGGGACGCCGCATTTAGACCAACGCCATACCGTATTCGGTCACCTAGCTAATGAAGCATCATTTACAGTACTTGATGCAATAGCTGAGGTTGATACAGATTCAGCAGACCGCCCACTTGAAGATGTGGTGATTGAAACCATCGAAATTGAGGATTAAGATGAGGATTGGTGATAAGATCAAAGGAACGGTATCGGGAATTCAACCCTACGGAGCCTTTGTAGATTTAGAAAATGGCACGACAGGTTTGATCCATATTTCCGAAATCAAGACAGGTTTTGTGGATAACATCTACGACCATGTCAAGATTGGTCAAGAGGTCTTGGTACAGGTGGTTGATTTTGATGAATACACAGAAAAAGCCAGCCTATCTATACGAACGCTTGAAGAAGAACACCAAAAAATTCCTCGACACCACAGATTTACCAATGAACGAAACAAAATTGGTTTTGCCCCCCTGTCAAAAAGTCTACCAAAGTGGATAAAGGAATCGAAAAACTATCTCAAAGAACAAAAAGAAAAGAAGGTTTAGGGAAGAACTCCCGACCTTCTTTTGCTTTGTATTAATTATCAAATTCATAGAGGGCAGTAGACAAGTAACGCTCCCCGTTATCTGCCAAAATAGCCAACACTTTTTTACCAGCACCCAATTCTTTCGCAACTTCGATAGCTGCGTGGATAGCTGCACCAGATGATATACCAACAAGGAAGCCTTCCTGTCCACCGATTGCACGACCAGTAGCCAGAGCATCATCAGATTTAACACGGATAATACCGTCGTAGGCTGCCGTATCGAGTGTATCAGGGATGAAACCAGCTGAAATTCCTTGGATTTTGTGAGGCCCAGGAGCTTCACCGGATAGGACTGCTGACTCATCAGCTTCTACGGCATAGATGGCAATGTTTGGATTAGCTGTTTTCAAAACATGAGAAACACCTGATACGGTACCACCAGTACCGACACCAGATACAAAGGCATCCAGACCAGTTGCACCAAAGTCTTCCAAAATTTCCTGTCCTGTTGTATCTTCATGAACTTTTGGGTTGGATGGATTGGCAAACTGGAATGGCACCCAGCCATTTTTCTCTTCGGCAATTTCTTTTGCCTTGGCGATGGCACCCTTCATACCTTCACTACCAGGTGTCAAGACAAGCTCAGCACCATAAGCCTGAATAATCTTACGACGCTCAATACTCATGGTTTCAGGCATAACGATAATCACCTTGTAGCCCTTAGCTGCACCGATCCAAGCAAGTCCGATACCAGTATTCCCACTTGTCGGCTCAACGATAGTGTCGCCAGGCTTAATCGTACCGGCCTTTTCAGCATCTTCAATCATAGCCAAGGCAATCCGGTCTTTGACAGAAGAACCAGGGTTAAAAGCTTCTAACTTAACATAGACATCAGCAGCTCCCTCAGGAACAATATTGTTAAGCTTGATAATCGGAGTTTTTCCAACTAATTGCGTAATATTTTGATAAATAGCCATAAGGTACCTCCAAATCATGTTACCACTAGTATATAGCAGAAAAGCTAAAAAGTATAATATAAAAAAACTATCTTAGCGTTAAGAAAAAGCTATACCTAACCAATCATGGTATTTATGTAACAATTTGAAAACATTGATACTACTAGCTTTTTGAAAAAATGTTTATTGTTGATATTGTCATACCTCGGTGTAGTTGTCGGGGAATTGTCGGGAAGAAGTCGGGGAAAATTATAGAACTTTCTTGTCAAATAGATCGGTAACATTGTGTGCTCGTTCTTCTTTGATGTGAGTATATTGTTTGGTTGTTTGAAGGCTTGCATGTCCCAGGAAGTGCATGACATCTTCTGGTCTAGCTCCAGCAATGAGCGATTGAGTAGTAAAGAAGTGACGCATAATGTGTGGAGTGATATAGATACTACATTCCTCACTTACTCGTTTAAAAATTTTGTTTAAAAAAGCAGGTCTTTCCAAATAGTATTTATTATTCTTTATTCGGATGCTCAGGTAATCCTTTTCCTGCTCAACAATGACATCTGCTTTCTTTTTGACTTGTTTTGCTGTTTCCATGATCTGTAACAACAGCTCACTGCCTCTGTCATTTAAAACGATGTAACGCACAGAACTTTCTGTTTTCGTTCTTCCAGCGCCATCTTTTGTCCTGTTGGAACGAGAGTCTCTTATATTTAAGACTGCTCGATTATTCGAATCGAAAGTAACGTCCATGAACCTGATACCACAGACTTCCCCGCGTCTAAGTCCAAAAATAGTCAGGTAGACAAATGCAAAATGTGTGGTCGATAGTAATTCTTCTGCGGTTTTTATCCACGTTTGAAAATCATCGATTTTTAACTCTTTATTAAGAGGTCCTAATTCTGATTCCCCAAGATAAATACCAGACAATTTATTTTGTCTAAGATTTCCATTTTTGACAGCATCGTTTAAAATGGAATTCAAAAGTCGATTACTGGTAAGCACACTATTTCTGCGGTACTGGCCAAGCATTGCTGCCAGATGTTCTTCATAATCGTTGCGATTTATTTTTTTAAGCGGGAGGTTTCCCCACTTTTCTTTTATCATGGTACGATAAATGCCTGCGTTAGTGTAGATGGATGTATCATTCCATTGACCTGTTTTTTCTTTCTTTGCTGAGTAGATTTCCCAGTATTCATTTAAAGTCAGTTCTAGGTTGACATCCATTTCATCATGATAAATTCTTTCTTCAACATCCCTTAGAATTTTCTGGGCGTCCTTCAAGTTTCGTAGTCCGCTCTTGGTAAATTCTTTCTTGTCGCCATTAACAAAGTATCCTTTGCGGACATAGTAACGCAATCCTTTTTGGGTTTCGTAAGTAAAAATATTTGGGTATTTTGTTTTTGTATATTTCATTCTCTTTTCCTTTCTGTAAGACCAATCTGGACAAGGTTTTTTCGAAAGGATATTGGCATCACCTCCTTAAAGTGATATAATTAGAGTACGCAAAAGGTCCTGCTGAATAGCTGGTCTTTGCTTATTTGGTTACCCTACACTCAAGCTTGCCGGCGGAGAGTGTGGGGATTTTTTTGTTTTTTTGTAAAATAGCAAAAAAGCAGCCATGAAAAACATGACTGCCGTACGGTATGGGACTAAATCCCGAATGTAAACTTTATGAGGCTTTACCTCTAATACAGTCATATTTTATACTTTTTTTTGATTTTTGTAAAGTATTTTGGTTAGAAATACAATTCTTTAACTTTTGCGTTGATGGCGTCAAGAGTTTCTGGTGATACTTTTATCTTTCCTACAGGGTCTAAGGGGTTCTTTTTGAGTATCCTATCTTTGCTAACGGTTTGTAGGCTATCGCATTTTGCAAATGATTGTTTGAGGTATTTACCATAGTAGTCGATGACTTCTTTTAGATTTGAGATGGTGATCTGGAACTCTTCACTTGAAGTGTTTTCCTCAGTTATCTTCTGTTCTAGTTTAGCAAATTCTTTGTCTATGTACTTAGAGAATACGTATGCGACGAATGTCTTGAACAATGGGAATCACGCTCAGAAGAGCCAATGATATTTTGTCCATTCTGTATATCAGATGAAGAGCCGAGAGTTATCGGCAAGTGGAGGGCTTATGACTAACGCAGAAAGAATCAGAGAATATTACAAGGAACACCCTAACGCTACATCTAGCGAAGTAGCTGAAGCATTGGGTATCAAAGAAACAACGGTCAAGGGTACTGTGTCTAGAGATTGCAAGCATAATCTTTGTGTCCGTTTACCAGACGGCGGAGTTGATTACACCCAACATTTTAAAATCACAGAACAACAAGCTGAATTTCGTGAGTATGCCAAGGAAATTCTACATGAACAGATTGAGATTTTACGCGATGCTAATCGCCGAGAGAGCGATAGCAACCAAATCCGACTGAACTCTCGCGAAATCAGAAATCTGCTTTACGAGGTAAGTAAGTTATGACTAGACAAGATTTAATTGAACTAATGGAAAGCGACGCTGCAATAGGTGTCAAAGATTTTATGGCCATGCATGACCACTATGTTGCCTGCATGATGACCCACAAGCAAGGTTATGACCATGATCGGTTGGAGTATATCGCAGCATACGTTAAATTTTTGGAAAATCATTTTATGGAGGATTTATAATATGGCGTTTTTGTATGAATTAGAAGGGATTTATGCCCAGCTTCAAGCTATGGAATTGGACGATGAAACGTTTAATGACACGCTTGAAAGCATTGACTTTGAAGAAAATTTTGCGCAATCTTGCGAATGGTTTATCAAGATGCAACGTAATGCCGAAGCCGATGCAGAACGGTTTAAGGCTGAAAAAGACGCGTTCGCCAAAAAACAAAAAGAAGCCGAAGCTAGGGCTGAACGTTTTAAGGAACGTGTAAAAGAAGCGATGCTCTTAACTAATCAACAGAAGGTTGATACTGGATTATTTAAATTGTCACTCCGAAAAACGGAAAGTGTTACTATTTTTGACGCATCAAAATTGACAGATGAATTTTTGAAAGTGAAAGTTGAACCGAATAAAACAGAAATCAAGAAAGCTATCAAGAATGGTCAAGTTGTTTTCGGAGCTGAACTGACAGAAGGGCGCAGCGTGGTAGTGAAATGAAAATTACAAAAGCAAGTGAAATCGAACGGACGAAGAATTGGCGCGTCCTACTGTACGGAAAGCCAGGACTTGGGAAAACTAGTGTTATTAAGTCTCTGACGGGCCGAACACTAGTCTTGGATATGGACCATTCTAGCAAAGTCTTGGGCGGTACAGATAATATCGATGTTATCGAATTCGACCGGAAGCATCCAACAGAATTTATGAAAATGTTCTTAACCGAAGTCGATTCTCTACTCAGCGAATATGACAATCTAGTCATTGATAATCTAACCAGCTTTCAATCGGATTGGTTCGTTGAAACAGGGAAGTCATCGAAGAATGGTATTTCCAATGAATTGCAGCACTACAACCAATGGACGAACTACTTTCTGCGTGTGCTGACCGCTATCTACTCAAAGCCTATTAATATCTACGTGACAGCATGGGAAGATACACGAGAGCTGACACTAGATACAGGGCAGTTAATCACTCAATATGTGCCACAGATTCGGTCCAATGTGTTGAACCAGTTGCTTGGATTGACAGATGTTGTTGGCCGAATCATGGTCAATGTCAAGAGTGGGAATCGTGGGGTTATCCTTGAAGGTTCGGAAGGAACCTATGCCAAGAATCGATTAGATGAGCGGACAGCATGTCCGATTGAGGAGTTGTTTGCATTTAATGTTTAAATTATTCGACTACCAACTAGATTTAATTGACAGGGCACGCAAGCAGATAGCTGATAAGAATGTTATGATTGTCAGCCCACCTGGTAGCGGTAAGTCCGTTGTCATATCGGAAATCATCAAACGTGCGACCGAAAAAGGTGGCAGGGTACTGTTCCTGGTGCACCGCAAGGAATTGATTGAGCAGATAACTGGCAGTCTAACGAGACACGAGGTCAATCTCAGTCGTGTTGACTTACTTACAGTCGGCCGTGCAAAGAACAGGCTATCTGTTATCCAGAAACCTACGCTGATCATCACAGACGAAGGGCACCATGGGAAAGCGAGTACCTACCAAGCTATCTACAAATACTTTGAAGACGTTCCACGGTTAGGCTTCACAGCAACTCCGTGGCGACTGAATGGGTCTGGATTTACCGATACATACGATGTCATGGTTGAGGGTAAGTCTGTCCAGTGGTTGATTGATAACCAACGACTGGCGAATTGCAGGTATTACAGTTTGCTTTCGATTGACACTTCGAAACTCAAGACAAGAAACGGAGAATACACCAACCAGTCGATTGATGAAGCGTTCGGCAAGGCTATCTATGGCAATGTGGTCAAGGAATATCGGCAACATGCAGACGGTCAAA
This sequence comes from Streptococcus sp. SS-4456, assembly GCF_036680365.1. Lineage (NCBI taxonomy): Bacteria > Bacillati > Bacillota > Bacilli > Lactobacillales > Streptococcaceae > Streptococcus > Streptococcus sp. SS-4456. The sequence continues at coordinate 39,285 of NZ_JAVIHI010000009.1, forward strand.
AAGCTATTTTGTACGCTCACTCCATTGAGTCCTCTAAGAATTTCTCTGACGAATTTAATCAAGCAGGTATAGTTTCAGTCCATGTGGATTCTAAAACGCCTAAAATCGAACGCGAGCGCATTATGCAAGCCTTTCGTGATGGCGACATACAAGTCTTGTGCAATGTAGATTTAATCAGTGAAGGGTTCGATGTGCCAGACTGTTCTGTAACGATTTTATGCAGGCCAACGAAGTCTCTGGTACTGTATCTTCAACAGTCCATGCGATCCATGCGTTACCAACCTGGCAAGATAGCCATTATCATCGACTGTGTTGTCAATTGGCAGATACATGGACTGCCCTACACCCATCACAATTGGAAAGAGTATTTTCAGGGCGGTTGGAAAAAAACACGGAAGACCGAAAATATCGTCCAGGCGAAACAATGTCCAGACTGTTCTGCTATGTGGCCATTGAATCAATCGGTATGTGACATGTGCGGATATGATTTCGGTGAGCGTGAGCAGGCTGAGAAAGAACGCATTGAAGCAGAACTGGTCGAAATCAAGCAGAAAGAGTTTCGGCAGGCCCGTTTGGCAGAGCAAAAATTCGGCAAGAGTCTAGCAAAGAACTGGGAAATCGCCAAAGCTCGGGCCAGCATCAAAGGTGGAAAACCCCTATACAAACTACTATTTTACTATGCAGGTACAGATGTACCAGACGATGACATCATTCGCATCTCGGGTGTTTCTAGCAAGGAATACTATCGAGCGTTGCAGTGGGTTGAAAAACAAAAAAATAAAATTATTACGAGGTATTAAACATGGGATTTACAACAGATTTTTCAGACGTTAAAGAGTATCAGGAATTTAAAGAGCAGGACTACGAGATGATTGTGTTCGATGCGTACGAAGCTGAGAACAAGAATGGTAAGCCACGGGTTGTCATTGATTACGTTGTCCGAAACGATGTCCAGCAAGAGAAGCAGAATTCTCACTTGTGGGATGAACAGTACCGCTCTACGCAAACAAATAAATACCATATGGGTATTTTGATGGGTAAAGCCAAGGCGCTCGGTATCCCAGAGGGCAAGCATTACGATAGTTTTGAGGCTTTTCTCAACGATTTCAAGGGGCGCACTGCGAAGGTTCGTGTGAAACTGGAGGAATACAATGGTGAGAAATACCCGAAAGTACGTTTCACCAACGCTTCGGATGTACCGAATTCACACCACATTTGGAAAGAACAGACTACTACAGCGGCACCAATTACTGACGATGATTTACCGTTTTAATTTCAAGAGGTAATCTATGAAATCACTATCCGATTCGCTTGACCGGTTACTTTATCAAACGGACTGGGGGTCCAGCCTGTTTGGCGAATCGGTGTTAAAAGCGGAATTAAAGAAACAACTATACAAAATTCATTATGTGAACGATAAAAACCAAGTGCATTACTATTTTGAATCAGCAACGGTTGAACCCAAGGACATCGGCTATTTCGCAAGTGACGGACGCAAAACACATCGATTTATCTACGGAGATGTCTGGATGTCCAACGAAACGGACGACAACCCAGCGACTGTGAAATATAACTCCGAGAAGAATTTCCCACCCTTTGCCAAGTTAGTCATCGACTATCTGATAGGCAGGTACACGATTTCTGACGGCTATCTTTACGATGTCAGCAATCGCCAGTTTCGGATTCTGGACGAATATGCACTGCAAACACGCTACGGATTCAAGGATGCCAATCACATCATGGAAATCCTGTCAGGTATCCATCATTTTCTAGGTGTTAAACCAATCAATTATATCCAGCTTTATCAAATTGCAGGGCAGGACTTCATCATTGATCTGGAATCCAACGAACTGCGAATCGAACCACCCAAACAGAACGTATCCTACTTCAAGCACTATCCTGTGAAACTATCGGATGCCCAGGCATCGCAGAAAATCGCTCAGGAATTCCTTGAGTATGTCATCGCAGACAGTCAGTCGCTCCACAATGCACAGCTCCAAGCCTACTACATGGCCCAAGTCGCATGCGGTGTTCGACCCAAGACCAATTTCTTCATCTCAAAATCTGGGGTACGAACGGGGAAGGGGCTTCGGCACATAGCGCTATCAGGGTTATTTAAAAAAATCGATGTCGAATTAGACACGCTAAAATCAAATGGCTTCGAAGCTTTGCAAGCCTGGGCGATGTTTTCAGGCGGTGAAATGGCCCTTGCGACGGAGCAGGGTGATATTCAAGGCCTTGCAATGGAGCGGGTACTGAAGATTATCGCAACCGAACGGACTCACGTTGCGCGCTCAATCGGACATAACCAGTCACTGGTTAGTCTGTCCAGCGTGTTGTGCATTGATACAAACAGGACGGTCGCGCTGTCCGATGAAATGAACGGACGGAAGATACTGATACAGTATCAGGACAGGCCAGAAGGTGAGACGGATTTTGAACGCGAAGAGATATTTGCGAAATACTGGCAGGCTTTCACAAATCGCGATAAGTCACCGAAAGTCGCAGGCAGTCTTGGTTTTCTGTTGAATTCTATGGAGTATTTCAAGCAACAGGATGAGATGTATCTGTGGAAGAATGTAGAAGTATTTAACGATATCGACCTGGACGATTTCCAGATGGCACTGATAAATGCTCTGCAAGAGGTTGATTTTGTGCAGAGGACAGGGAATAAGGAAGTGATTGATTTGTCAGCAGCAGTGTATCGAGGTAGTAGCAAGCTGCTTGGCAAGGCTATAGCCGAAATAGGTGTTAAGGCTATTTCTAAACGTGTACAAGGAAAAACGGTTCGTGGGTATGTTATCGAGAATCAAGAGCGATTTGACAAATTTATCGTTTAGCATTACGCAATGTATCGAGTAAATTACGCAATTTTGGTATCTTTGCGTAACGCCCTTAATCCCTTGTGGCACAATGGATTTGGAGATTATATTTCTCTCTGTTACGCAATCACTACCAAAATCAATAAAGACAATAATTGTTTAAGTTATTTATATATATAGTATATAAGGGTGGGGTAGGGCGAAATTGCGTAATTGCGTAACGCGGATATCCAAAACCCTTGATAATACTAGTTTTATAAGCGTTACGCAATAATTACGCAAAGGAGGTTTACTCGTGACATACCACGAAACAGCACTAGCTTTTCTCAAAAAAGGCTATCAGGTCATTCCGTTAAGTCGAAAGACTGGCAATCCGATTATTAAATTTAAGGACATTCCGATAACGGAAGAGATTATCAAATCGGTCAATTGGTTTAATTGTGATTATGCTCTCTTGATGCGTGGCGTGTGGGCTATTGATATTGATACTCACAATATGGATGCGACGATAGCAGAAGGATTGAAATTTCTCTTACGGTCGCAGAAAGCGGACCTGCTGTCCGTATTATCTACGGATCAAAATGATTATGGCTTGGATGGGTATTCGTCAATATTGCGTAGCGAATACAAAAGCGAATTGATCAGGAATTTCAAGAACACATTTCTAGAACTGACAGCAAGCGGTGGGATGCACGTCTTATTTAGAAAACGTGAGGATATCCCGTATGCTCAAAAGATTGGTGTCATGCCTGGAATTGATATCAAGGCTAACGATAACAATTACGTGAAGATATTTCCATCTGAAGGTAGGGAGGTCTTACAAGCGGTCAAAGAGTTACCGTTTTACGAGGGTGAATTCGAGCAGATGGTCTTCAAGCCAAAACAACAGATTATCACACAGTATTTTAGTGAGTCGTTGCCAACAACATTGAATGGCAACCATGAAGGTAAAGAGGCCTATGACCGAATCATCACTGGAACGTGCATGAATCGGAATGATGACCTGTTCAAAGCGAGTTGCTGGGCGATTGAGAATAATCAGAGCCTTGCAGATTTAATGGTCATCATTGGAACAGTCAAGGGCAGAGATGTATTTACGCAAGAGGAATTTGAACGAACGATAGAATCAGCAAGAAGGAAGGTGAATTATGTCACTATCGGAACATGACGCGCAGACACAGATCCGCATGGAATTGGCTCAACGTGGTTATCCAACGTTTCGTGCCAACGTTGGTAAGGTCCGTACGTCTGACGGACGATACTTTGACACAGGTCTACCGAGAGGGTTTAGTGACCTGTTTGGATTTAGACCTGATGGGCAAATATTTTTTATCGAAGTAAAAAACGATAAAGGTCGCGTACGACCTGAACAGGAGAAGTTTATCGAACGCATGCGTAAATTTGGCGCATTAGCTGGTGTAGCTAGGAGCGTTGAGGATGCGTTGAATATTGTGGGAGGGAAAGTAAATGAAACAATTTGACAACGTAACCAAACCAAAACACTACCAAGGCAAGTACGGTATGGAAGCTTTGGATGTGGTCAAGAACTTTATCGGTAATCTTGCAGGCGAATATGCTTATTATTGGGGCAATGTCATCAAGCATCTATTGCGATTCCAGTCAAAGAATGGTGTTGAGGACTTGAAGAAGGCCAGACAGCATTTGGATTGGTTGATTGAGGATTTGGAGGAGAAATGCGAAAAGAAGGATTAATAGTAGTAGCACTAAGCTTTGCGTTGATTGTGTCACTGATTGAAGTACATAGTATGCGAAGCAAGATTGACACCCTGGAATCCCGTGAACCGGTAATCATCTACCAAGTAGACAACGCTGGTGCCGAGATGTTCGGCAAAGTCACAGCTAAAGATGTGCTTGACGGACACTTCTATGTTGAAGTTAGCCCTTATGGGAAATTCCTGGTGACCAGGGAACAGTATGACAGTATTAATATCGGCGATGAAATGCCAGAATTTTTGAAAGGACGGGGGAGTTGATGTGAAATTTGAGTTATTTAATGACCATTTCGAGAATGCGAAACGGTACAACATTCCTAGGGCTCAATTGATTATTGCTGATATACCGTACAACCTTGGAAATAATGCTTATGCCAGCGACCCGCGTTGGTACAAGGACGGCGATAACTCAAATGGAGAGAGTAAGTTGGCAGGGAAGTCATTCTTTGATACAGATAATGACTTCAAGATCAATAATTTCTTTGATTTTTGCAGTCGCTTATTGCGTAAAGAGCCAAAAGAAAAGGGAAAGGCACCAGCGATGATCGTTTTCCATGCGTGGCAACAACGAGATATGGTTATCGAGTGTGGCAAGAAGCATGGTTTTAACAATGCTTACCCGCTCTACTTTACCAAGAAATCTAGCCCGCAGGTTTTGAAAGCTAACATGAAGATTGTGGGCGCTGTGGAAGAGGCTACGGTATTGTATCGTGATAAGCTACCAAAATTTAACAACAATGGTGTTATGATACTCAATCACGCACCGTGGGAGAAGGATAGCTCTTACCCTGTTATCCATCCGACACAGAAGCCAATTCCTGTGCTGAAACGGTTGATTGAAATCTTTACGGATGAGGGCGATGTGGTGATTGACCCGGTGGCAGGAAGCGGAAGCACCTTACGAGCTGCCATTGAAATGAACCGTAATGCTTATGGTTTTGAAATCAAGAAGGATTTTTACAAGAAAGCAAAGGAGCAGATGTTGTCTAGCTACCAACCCAGCTTATTTTGAGAGGGTGGAACAGATAATGCGTTTTATACGATTAAGGAGGTGTTAAATGACGACCAACGTTGTTCAATTCATACCGAAACATGATATATGCCACGAGTGCTACAAGAGAAAAGCAACAAAGCTGTGTGATTTTATAATTGGTCAGACAGGAATAACATTCTATCGAAGTTCCAGTTTATTTAAAAATCAGCAACCAAGGTTTCTTACCTGTGACAAGCCACTCTGTGATAATTGTTCTAACAGATTTCACGGTATGGATTTATGTAAAAATCACAACAAAAAAATGACAGGAGTCAGAAAATGATACCGAAGTTTAGATTTTTTGGAAAAGTTAATGATGGGACTGAACGAATGGTTCAGGCTGATACTATAGACTTTAAAAACGGATTTATTTACTACAGCTATCGTCAATTTACCGCAGAAGGGGACGACCATGTGCATGGAGATGTGATTGGTTTTGAGGATTGCGTCCTCATGCAATCCACAGGGGTGTTTGATGTCAACGGCAAAGAGATTTTTGAGGGAGATGTGGTTAATATTTTTGGTGAAAAGTTGTCGAAAATCTATTATTCAGACGGAGCTTTTTGTGTAGATATTCTGATTGGAGAAACACCTTTACACGCCTTTTTATCCGAACAACTTGAAATCATCGGAAATATACATCGAAACCCAGAATTGATGGTGGAGGTATTAAATGACTAACGAAAAACTAGGCGTGCTACTGGTCGATGTGCCAGAGCCGAGACATGCAAAGTATTACTACTTAGAATATAGCAATAGAACTTACACTGTTTTCTTGGCAAATAGGAAAGAAATGGTTGAATTAGATGCCTACAAATGCACCCAAGAAGAAGCTGAAAAATACCCACAATTCAGATGGGTAGCGTTGGAGGACCTATGACAGTAGCAGATAAAATCAAACGCATCCTGCAAAAGACAGGGTGGACGAGAGACCAATTTGCAACCGAAATGGGTGTGACGGCTCTATCTGTCTACAAATGGCTAGACGGACGACCACCGAGACAGCGCATGTTGGATAAAATAGACGAGCTATACGAGCAAACTAAAGACACAAAACCTAAAGTACTAGCACAACGTGGCAAGATACGTATTTTGTATCCGTATTATAGCCATCAGAGACAGCTGTGGGAAAAATAAAAAAGCCAGCACGCTTGTACTGACTCTGTGAGTAAATCCTAAAACTATTATATCACGAAGGGGTACGAGTGTGAATAAGTTATCAGATGTAGAATTGAGGGCATTAGATTCGAAGTTATTTGACTACCAACAGATTGACAAGAAAATTGCTATCCGCAAGCTTGAAATCCAAACAGAGGTGTCCAACGATTGCAACATCGGTGGAGGCAAGCCGAATATCGTCTCTAAACCAACAGAGTCGCTTGTGGCACGTTGGTCGAGTGATGTGAGGATAAACGGACTAGAGCAATTCCGAAAAGCTGTGGAAGCAACTATTGAGTCTTTGGATGACGAGCTAAAAAGGATTTTCTATTTACGCTGGTCGCTTCGGTCGGTAAATACTTGGGAGGAAATAGCCGTTATGCTTAACGTATCTCGCAAGAGTATCTATCGCAAAAGAGAGCGGATTTTGACAATTTTTGCAGATTTTCGAGGAGATTTGTAAAGTTGACACAAAAACCGCTTTAAGTGTCACGATTTTAATGTTAAAGTTGTATCATCAGATTTGTCCTTGTCCGAAGTGAAGGCTCGAGTTGATGGTTTCGATGTCAAGGCTTTTGAGGAAAAAGCGAAGCGGTATGTGGCTGAGAAGAATTTTTCTGCACGGGCGAATTCAGAGCTGGCTTTGTATAACTTGAAAATGAAGACCAATCGGCTTGCTTTATTGCAGTATCAACTAGATCTGGAGTTGGTCGCACTGGCAGAAGATGAGCGTCAATTGACGGAGCGTTTTTTGAATGATGAATTTATCAAGGCCATCGAAACGCAGTCTGGTTTGCTTGGCCAGTCTGTATTATCAGCTAGTCAAGTCGGCACTACGGCACAGGCTATTTTAAATACTCCTTTTCATGGGGCTAATTGGTCGGATAATATTTGGAAAAGGCAAACTGCTTTGCGTGAAGTTGTTGCTCGGATGACGGAGCGCTTACTGTTGCAAGGTAAGAATCCGACTACTATGGTTGCTCAGCTTCGAAAAGAGTTCAATGTAACTACCAGCGAAGCAAAACGACTGGCGGTAACAGAAGGCGCTAGAGTGGCGACAGAAGCTCAGAAACAGGCCTATATCGCAAATGGGTATGATGAATATGAGTTTATTGCAGAACCGTCAGCATGTAGGGACTGCGCTAAGTTAGACGGAAAGATATTCAAAGTCAAGGACATGGAGCCTGGAGAGAATGCTGCACCCATGCACCCTTGGTGCCATTGCTCGACTGGGGCGCATGTTTCGAAATCAACATATACTCTGTCAAATGAAGAACCTCAATTATTCCGTAAAGGAGCGTTGAAGGGCGAGTTTAAAGCTCTTAAAATCCCGATGAGACTTTCAAGCGTTCGTAGGCTAGTCCGTGACTTTGATATCGACCTAAGCAATTCTAAGATAATCCTTGTCAAACAAAAAGATTTGATTGGAACAGGTTTTTGCGGGGGTGCTTCGGCAGAAGAGGTCGGAAAAATTTATTTATACCCCGATGCTTTTACTAGCGAAGAGCAACTGGTTAAAACATTACTTCATGAGAACGAGCATGTTCGACAGTATTTGACTTACGGTACTGAGGAAGTCTATAATAATCCTGAAAAATACGAGTTATTAGCTCAAAAAGCCGAAGAAGTATGGTATAATAAAGTTAGAAAGAGGTGATCAACAATGTATGATGATTGGATGAAATGTTTTGTAAATATCAGTAAGATAGGAACTCCAGGCAAGAGTCCGATTGACGGTAAGACACCTTTGAATTACATCTTTATGGATTACGGAAATAATTTCGGCAATCTCATTATTTGGGATCCTGTGAATAAGGTTAGAAAAATCTTTGACAGAGTAGCCAAGCGTGATTTTTATCCAACTATGCCTTTGACCAATGGATTTTTAGCCGATTATAAAATTGTTTAATAAGCACCTAGAGAAATCTAAGTGTTTTTTTGTTGCAAAAAATAGAAAGGAGGTCGCTATGAACAAGCGTGTACAAGCTGAAATTAAAATGAATGGTGAAACAGTTGCAAAAGTAGAGTATCCAGAGGGACTAACCGATGAACAGAAAGCGAAAATAATGTTCGACGTACTTATGGGGAGGGTATAGCCATGAACAAACGTATCAAGAAGAAATGGTCGCGGATTGAGAGATTAGAAAACAAAGTCGCTCAATTGACAGCGGAAAATATTTTGCTAACCGATGCACTACGAAACCATGCAGATAATATCAGAGATTTGTATGACATCGTTAAACGCAACGCCCAAGCTACTAATTCGAGATTTGATTATCTTGAGATGAAAGTAGCTGACAAGGTGTCTAAGAAGTCTTGGTTTAGTCGTAAATAAAGGAGAAAAAGTATGTTAGAAAAAGCAAAAGAATTAGCGTCGCAAGAGTTTTCACGTCTCTCTGGTCGTGAAATTAAAGCAGAAGACTGTTTTGTAGTCTGGTTTAGTAAGACGTTGCAAAACTGGAAAGCATTAGTCAGCACTAGTCAGATTCAGTCTGATGAGAAATGTGGTGATTATGCAGAAGTCACTTATAATGGCGACAAAGCGGAAACCTATGTAGATGTCTATGCTAAAGTTTCAAACCGAGCAATCAAAGATTAGGATGTAATCCCACATCTTGACAGCAGGAAAAGACTGCACCAATCGCATAACCTAACCGTATGGATTTTCATACGGTTTTCTTTTTGTCCGAACTTTGAAGACTTTAAAAGCCAAGGTCAATCAGTCCACTCTGGACTTAAAAAGGAGGTGCCGTATGGCAGAAGATATTAAAGACACAGTAGTTGATACCGAAAACGAGACAGTCGACACTCCGAAACAGGAAGAAACTGCTGAAAAATCATTCACTCAAGAAGAAGTGAACGCATTGATTGAAAAGCGTTTGGCTAAACAAGAAAAATCATTTAACAAACGTATTCAGGAAAAGCTGGATGAGGCCGAAAAGCTACGTCAGATGAACGCTGAGCAAAAAGCTGAGTACGAAGCAAAGAAACAAGCTGACTACATCGCTGAACTTGAAGCTAAAATCAACCGTAGCGGTCTCGAAAAAGAAGCGTCCAAAATGCTTTCCGAGAGCGGTCTGGTTGTTGATGATAAAATCCTAGGTTTTGTCGTCAAAGACACCGCAGAGGCCACTCAAGAGGCTGTAGATAGCTTTTCTGCTCTAGTGAATGACCTCGCTGACAAGAAAGTCAGTGAAATGCTCAAAGGTAAGACTCCGAAAAAAGTTGAACAGTCAACATCTGGTGGCATTACCAAAGAGCAATTTAACCGTATGGGCTATAAGGACCGCAATGAATTGCTCCAAAATGACCCAGAACTTTACGCAAAATTGAAAGGATAATTTTTTATGACCCAAACAAAACTAGCAACCATGATCAATCCAGAAGTTATGGCTGATATGGTATCAGCTAAACTTCCAAAAATGATTAAATTTACACCACTTGCATACGTTGAACGAAAACTCGTTGGCCTTCCCGGTAACACAATCACAGTACCGAAGTGGGTATACTCTGGTGACGCTAAAGATATTGCCGAAGGTGTTGCAATTGAGCCAGACCAACTGACCACAGACAAGTCAATTATGACTATCAAGAAAGCCGGTAAAGGTATTGAATTGACAGACGAGGCCGTCCTATCTGGTTATGGAGACCCACTTGGACAAGCAACTCATCAGATTGCTTTGGCTATTGCAAACAAAATTGACAACGACATTATTGCGGAAGCAAAAAAAGCGACCCAATATATTACAGATGCCCCGACAACTGGCGCAGCGATTGACAAGGCGCTTGCTATCTTTGACGATGAAGAGGACGCTCGTTATGTAGCATTGATTAACCCGGCTGATGCTATCGATTTGCGAGCTGACACAGTAAAAGAATGGATTTCTGGGTCAGAAATCGGCGCTAACATCGTTGTATCTGGTACTTTTGGCGAGACACACGGAGTTCAAATTGTGCGTTCCAAGAAAGTCGAAAAAGGCAAAGGCTACCTTGTGAAAGTATCTGCTGACTCAACTGATACAACAGATGTGGCAAAATATGGAGCGTTCGTAATCAATCTCAAGCGTGATGTTGCGATTGAAACAGACCGTGACATCTTGAAGAAAACAACTGTTATCACTGGGGACGAACATTACGGAGTTTACCTCTACGACCCTACTAAGATTGTTAAATTCGGAGGTGAATAATGGGGATGATGTTACGTCGCCACTATACCAAAGAAGAGTCTGTTGACTTGACTGATAAGACCGTTAAGGAGTTGAAGGCGATAGCGAAAGAAAAAGGTGTTGAGGGCTATTCTGCCCTTGACAAAGAAGCCTTGATTGAAGCCTTAAAGGAGTAACGATATGGAGATTATTGAGCAAGTAAAGGCTCTGTTGGGGATTTCTGATAACTTGCAAGATGATCTCTTGAAAGTAATTCAGGAGCTCACGGAAGCTCATTTCATGGCTTATACTAATCAAGCATTTGTGCCTAGTTCTCTGGAATTTATCATCGTTGAAGTGATGGTGAAGCGTTTCAACAAACTGGGATCTGAAGGAATGTCAAGTCACGGGGTCGAAGGGCTGTCTATGTCGTTTGACCTTGATGATTTTGCTAGCTACGACAAGGTTATTCACCGTCAGTTTGCCAGCGACTTCCAAGCGGGGTTTAAAATGCTATGAGATACGCGGATAGAATGACCGTTGTGACGGTGTCTGGGGAACGATACGACACTGAATTGGGGCGCATGGTAGGGGATAGCGAGAAGGTCGTTATCCCTTGTCATTTGGGTCCAATTAGTGTTCGTTCGCTTAATCGGGTGTCGGATAAGCTTGCAGAGGCGACGCATACTGTTCATGTACAGAGAGAACTCCCCAATGGACAGGAGGTCTTTGTGAATGGGCGACGTTTTAAGGTGTTGAAGAAAATCAACCATGGTCTACAGGGCTTTGTCTTGTACGTTAGCGAGGTGTATCCATATGGCTAGGGCATTGATTGAAATCAAGGGTAATAAGAAAATGGCTCAGGATTTGAAGGCTTTGGCAAATTTAACGGCTGTTAAAGGAGTCGTGAAGGACTATACGGCTCGATTAGACACAGTTGCTAAGCGAAAAGCATTCTTTAGCAAGGGATATTCCACAGGAGCGACCAAGAGAAGTATCACGCCTGAAATTCGAGCAATAGGGCTTGAAGGGGCAGTCGAAGCTAAAACAGACTATTCAGGCTATCCGGAGAAGGGAACGCGTTTCATGGAAGCTCAGCCGTTTATGAAGCCAGCTCTTGAAAAAGTAGAGCCAGAGTTTATTGAAGCGCTTGGAGAGGTGTTGGAATGAAGCAACCAGATCAACAAATCCATGATGCAATTATGGAAGAAGTGAGTAAGCTGGGTTTGAAAATCTACCTAACCTTGCCTGATTTGGGGACGGCTTACCCCTTTATTGTCATGGGGGATACACATTTGTTGCCCAGACCGACCAAGTCGCGAATGATTGGTTCGGTGGCTGTAGATATTCATGTCTGGGGGTCTTTCAAGGACCGTCGGCTTGTATCGGATACCTTGGCGAGGGTGATGGAAGTATGTAGTCGTATCAAGCGACTAGATAGCAGGCAATGGTCTATGGACTTGACCAGTGATACTCAGCTTTTGAAAGACAATAGTACCCCTGAGGTGCTTTATCACGGTGTGGCAGATGTCACATTTCGTTTTTTGTAAGAAAGGAAAGAAAATATGTCAGGAATTACAACAGATTTGAAAGAATTGGCGGCAGCCTATGGTAAAGATAAGATTCTGATGTTTCGTAAATTAGGAGATAAGACTGCAGCTGCAAAATTAGCTCTACAAATCGAACATAAAATCAAGTACGAGCGTGAATCAGACGCTAAGAAGACCAAAGATGGTGTAGTAAACGCTGTCGGTGGTTTGGAAGTTACAATGGAAATTGAAGCGGTGACAACTCGCGACCCATTGAACAAGATGTTGAAGGATTCGGTAGTTGAAGGTTTTAAATTGGAAGTGTGGGAGATTGACCTTGCTGGCGAGAAGAATGGTAGCAAATACCCAGCTCTCTATATGCAAGGAAGTTTGGCAACTTGGGAAGTACCTTCGAACGTTAACGACTTAGAAACCTTGTCAACAGAGTTCAAGGTGGACGGAAAACCTCAGGAAGGCTATGCAACTTTGACGGCTGAACAGGCCGAAGAAATTGCTTATGCTTTCCAAGATGTGACTGCAATTACAGATTAAGGAGTAGGAAATGAAAGAGATTACGATTGGCAAGAAGACCTATGAATTGCATTATGGTCTTGATTTTATTCGTGAAATGGATAAGCGATACGGTATTTCAGGCAATGGGATTCATTTTGGTGCAGGTGTCCAGTCTGCTTTGTACTATCTTGGGACCTATAACCCTGTAATTTTGCAGGATATTATCTTATCTGCTACCCACACCTTGAAGTCTATTCCTAGCAAGAAGGACATCGAAAAGTGGATTTTTGAACAGCCTGATTTGGATGCGGTGTTTACAGATTTTTTAAAGAGCTTAGAGACTGCACCAGCTACCAAGCTCCAAGTCGACAAGTTGAAAGCCGGAGTCGAACAGTAATCTCTTCCCCTAGCTCTGAAGAACAGTATGAGAGTTTGTTGGCGGATATTTTCGGATTGTTGGGCGTGACGGACTACGATGTGGCTAGAAGAATGACATTGAAAGAATACTCTCTCAGGATGAGGGGGTATTTTTTGTCATATTTAGACAAGGAGTACTTTATTCACTTGCAGGCAATGGCTAACCGAAATGCCAAGGCGACAAATAAAAAAGGTGAGTACGTGTATAAAGAGATGTCAGATTTCTATGATCGCCAAAAACGGTACGAAGAATTGTTTGGTAAGCGAACCAAGACGGTAGACAAACGGCTTATCCAACGGGTCAACAGGCTTCGTGAATTTAGAGAAGGAGGGAATTAGTGTCAAAATCATATACTGTTGAAGCAGTCCTCAGGGCTGTGGATAAGGGATTTACAAGCACACTGAAATATGCAGAGAATCAGATTGCTAACTTTGGTTCGGTGTCGACCAAGGCTTCCAGTGCTTACGCCAGTGGATTTGCTAATGCGGCTAAGATTGCGATTGCGGCAGCAGGGGCTTCGGCTACTGCCTTGGTTGGTTTTGCGACCAAGTCGGAAGGGTCTTACCGAGCTATGCAGGCTCAGTTTAGCCAGGTCTTTGACACAATGGAGAGCGATGCGACGAGTGCTTTGAAGGCTATCTCGTCTGAAACCAATATTAGCTCCAATCGACTAAAGGATTCGTTCACGAAGATTGCGGCGTTTGGTAAGACGGCGGGTATGGATACTGCTCAGTCGCTAGATTTGACCAGTCGGGCGACTAGGGTTGCAGCAGACAGTGCAGCTTTTTATGACCGTTCTATCGAGGATGTGACGGAGAGTTTGCAGTCTTTCTTGAAAGGAAATTATGAGAATGATGCGGCTTTGGGTATTTCTGCAACAGAAACCACTCGGAATGCCGCTGCTAACAAACTTTATGGTAAATCCTTCAAAGAGTTGGATGAAGCCCAGAAACAACTAACCTTGCTTCGCATGGTGGAAGAAGGGAACGAGTTGTCTGGTGCTCTTGGGCAAGCTAGTCGTGAGGCGGACGGCTTTGAGAATGTCCTTGGGAATTTGAAACAAAGTGGGACAGACCTTGCCTCTGCTATAGGTAGTATTTTCTTCGACGATGCTATTTCAGGGATGAAACAAATCACAACCTGGGCGAACAATGCAGCCGAAAAAATTCGTGCATTTGGTACAGAGTTAAATCAATTTGATTCTTTGGGTGAAAAGGTGGACTTTATCGCTCAAAAATTCCCTGTCTTGAAACAAGCTTTATCATTTATTGGTGGGGCAAGTGTTTTGGCAGGAATCGCTGGCTTACATGCTAAGTTTGGTGAATTAGGAATTGGTTTAGATACTCTGCAGGGTGGTTTTTCGAAGGTCAAAACTGGTTTGTCAACGTTTGGTGGACATTTGGGTAAGGTGTTTGCTCCGTTTGGACCTGCAGTGGCAACGGTAAGAAGTGGCTTGGAAACTGTTGCGATTAAAGGGATGTACTTAGGAGATGCTCTTAGTGCAAAATTTGCTCCTCTTGGTGCCAAACTAACAGCTCCATTTGCAGCCTTAACTGCCAAACTATCTGGGGTAACTGCCTTGTTCCCTCGTTTTTCTGGCGCTTTGAGTGGTGTTTTAGGGACTTTCGGAACTGCATTTTCAGGCATGAGTTCGATTATGACAACTTTTGCTGGAATAGCCATGAACGCCCTGATGCCAGCGGCGATTTTCGGTGTCTTTCTAGCTGGTCTTGGTTTGTTGCAGGGGCAATTCGGAGATAAAATCAATGAATTGGTCAATGTAGCGGTCACAAAAGGTCCAACCATCATCACCAATCTGGTCAATGGGATAGTTAGCCAAATCCCTCAGCTAATCAACCAAGGGACGCAGTTAATCCAACAATTCACACAGGTCATTGTTGCCAATGCTCCTGCGGTATTCCAAGGGGCAGTCGCTTTGATTTCTTCCTTGGTGCAGGGTGTCGGTGCCAATGCAGGTCAGTTGATTAACTCCGCCATTCAGATTGTGGGGGTATTGGTTAATGGGCTTTTGACCAGTCTGCCTCAATTGTTGTCCGTCGGTATGCAGTTCTTGGTTCAGTTGGCACAGGGAGTTGTGCAGAATATCCCGACTTTGTTAACAACTGCTCAGAGCATTGTGACAGGTTTTATCAGTTCTGTAGCTACGAATCTGCCAACTATTTTACAGAGTGGTTTGCAGATTATCGTAACTTTGGCACAAGGGATTATCACAAATCTACCGCAGATTGTACAAACGGCTATTTCTATTGTCCAGTCCTTGATACAAGGTTTAGTCAGTGCCTTACCGACGATTATCTCAACAGGGATAGAGATGATTGTTCAGCTTGCTGGTGCTTTGATTCAAGGTTTGCCACAAATTATCGTAGCAGGTATTCAGTTGATACTCGGTCTTGGTCAAGCCATGTTAGAAGCTATTCCTCAGGCTCTTACAGGTGTCTGGGAAGGTATTAAAAATGGATTTACTTCCGCATTTGATTGGATCACTGGCAAATCCAAAGAGAGCAACAGTCAAGTTACTGCCGACACTGATATGACAGCTGCTACTGTTTCTGCCAAGACGGCTGAGATGGCAACAAGCGCAAGCTTGAATATGCAAAACTTCCAACTTGGCGTAACAACCGCAACAGGCCAGACCAATATGCAAGCTACGGCGGATGTACAGTCTCTGGCTGCATCTATTGGTGCTAACTTAGTTACTGCCAATACCGATGCCACAGCTCAGGCACAGGCTATGGCTTCGGGTGTGACCGGGGCAGTCAGCGGTATGAACCTGGATGGTGTGAATCAGACTTTGCAACTAGCGAACGGTATCGGAACCAATATAGCCACAGCTTCGGCTAATGCGACAAGTCAGGCACAGGCTATCAATAGCAATGTTTCCAGTAACTTGCAAACTATGCAGGGAGCTGGTTCAAATGCGGTTGCAGGTTTGAGCAGTGACATTTCTAGCCAATTATCACAAGCGGCTTCAACTGCACAATCTCAGTCGACGGCGATTACCAATGCTATCCGAACAGGTTTTGACCAAGCTAAGACAGCGGCTTCAACTGCCATGCAAGGCTTGGCTACGAACGTGCAGAGTGGTTTTAGTAAGATTGTGTCTACATCGCAAAATGGCTTGAATAATCTAAAAAATACTTTCAATACTACATTCAATGGAATTAGATCGCAAACAACAAGTTCCATGAGTGCTTTGGTTAGCGCTATTTCAAACGGAATGAGTAAATCTGTGAGTGTTTCGCAGTCATCTGGTAATCAGATTGTGTCGATTTTTAGAGGGTTAGCAGGTCAAATGGCATCAGCAGGTAGTTTTGCAGGTGCAGGTTTTGCGAATGGCTTAGCCGGTCAAGCTGGCTATATCTACAGTGTCGCCAATTCGATTGCGAGCAATGTTGCTGCTACAATCCGTCGGGCCTTGAGTATCCACTCGCCGTCAAGGGTAATGGCGAAACTTGGAGGATACACTGGTGAGGGCTTGGCAGTCGGTATGGAAGGGATGATTCCAGCTGTTAGCAAGGTAGCTGACAAATTGGCAGTTTCTGCTATACCAGACATCCAACCTTTGAATATCAGGGAGCAGTTCAGTGCGATGAAGCATACTATTGCTAGTCAATTGAGTTTGAATAACGAACAATCAACGAGACCAAAACAGCCGATGGAGTTCCATTTCAGACTTGGGGCGAATAATTTCCGTACTTTTACGGAAGATATTACTAACACTCAAAATCTTGAATTGATTTTAGATAATTATTAGGAGGGGATATGTACGATTATACAGACACAACAACAGGCAATCAGCTAGTTCAATCAATCCCTTCCGACAACATGTCCATCAACGGTGTGCCCCTCAATCAACTGGTTGAGGGCTACCGCCATTTGACGGTAACAGGTAGGGGTTTGCTTGGTCAATCAGTCAAGACAAGCTCTGTCCCAGGTCGCCGTGGTGTCTGGGTGGAAGATGTGTCTGATGATGAGCGGGTGCTTGAAATTAAGTACCAGTTGGAAGCTATAACCAGTGCGGACATGAGGGATAAGTTTGCAAAACTCAACAGGATTTTGCGGACGCTTGCAAGTAGTGGTTATCTGGAAATTACTTTTAAAGATGAACCGACTTACACCTATTACGGCTATCTCAGTGGAGCGGATGACATTGAGGAAAAATCTTTGTCTGTAGTCAGCAAGTTTTCTTTGATAATTCCCGACGGCTATAAAAAGAAAAATGCCCAGAATTCCACTGGGCTGATTTCTTTATCTGATGCCACTGAGGTCTTGCCTGAAACTATCATAGTCACACCGACTGGGACGGTTAACCAGGTACAGATTATCAACGGCACAAAGATTTTGTCCTTCACTGGATCTTATGCAGCAGGAAAAGACATTGTAGTCAGGTTTGGAGCTGAGGAAGTGACGGCTACCTACAACGGTAGGAATATTCTCAGTGAGCTGGAGCGGTTCAGTCCGCTGGAACAATTCACGGTCAAGAATGGAGACACTATCACAGCAAAGAATGCCACAATAAAAAATGTAGTTTGGAGGGATGAGAGAGCGTGATTTATTTATTTGATAAAGATGAAAAGCTGATAAAGATTGTCAGAAAATCAGCTGTCAAGACTGCCCTGCAGAAGTATGCGCTGACCACTGAACGCTACGTGTCTGACCGCTTGACCGTCGAGTTGAAAGGGCTAAATGCAGATGAGTTGGAACAGGTCGAGTACATGGCTATTCAGACCATGGAAGATGCTCATGCTTTTCATTATTTCTACGTTGCCCAAAAATCTTCGGACGAATTGACAACCTTAATTGGTGTTCAGTCGGGGATTGAGGAGCTTCGGAAGTCACCAGTTTATGACAAACGACCTCAGAATGCCTTTGCCCGTGATGTGATTACAGACTTGCTTGCTGGTACCAACTGGCAGGCTCGTTTTGTTGGAGAAACCACTCCACACAGTACCAATTTCTACTATACTTCGGTTTTCGATGCCTTGAAAAAGGTCTGTGAAGTCTGGGACTTGGAGATGCAATTCTTTGTCGAGATGAACGGCAACCGTATTGGTGCTCGTTACATCGACTTTAAGCAACGAATCGGTGAAGCAGTTGGTAAACGTGTGGTTTATGGTCACAATGCCTTGCAAATCCTGCAGGAAGTTGAACGTACCAACATCTTTACTGCTCTTATCGGTCGTGGTAAAGGCGAGGAAACTGGCTCCGGATACGGTCGGAAAATCACGTTTGAAGATGTGACTTGGTCGACTGATCAGGGCAAACCTGTTAACAAGCCTAAAGGGCAGAAATACCTAGAATTGCCCTTAATGACACGACAATACGGTATCAAGAACGCTGACGGCTCTATGCGTCCTAAAATCGGCTTTGTGGACTTTTCGGAAGAAGAGAATCCAGAGGTCTTGATTGAACGGACGTACAGGGCTTTGATTGATGCTGCACGTCCGCAGTTGACCTTGAAGACATCTAGTGTCTATTTGCGTGGTGTGAAGGTTGGGGATACCATTCGAGTGGTTCGGCATGACAAGAAACTGGACTATGATACTCGGATTTTTGAAATTACCTTCAACCGATTGAACAATCAATCCAGCGACATTAAGTTGGGGGACCGAATAGGCGAAAGTAACGAAGCGAAAGCTCAAACTATTGCGGACAAGGCTGTTGAGCAGTTTGTCAATAACGAATTTTCGAACTTTGTCCAGAACTTACCTGACTATCTGCCAAGTGCTGATGGTTTTAATAATAACTGGTACGGTGCTGAAGACCCTACTGTCAAGTATCCAGGTAAAGTGCTGATCAATGATATTTGGTATAAGCCAGATCCAGAGCATGAGGGTCATAAGATTATGCTCAGATGGACTGGAGAAGTCTGGGAAGAAATTCTGAGAACCTACGAAAGTGAAGCCTTGCGAGATAGGATTGCGGAAGAAATCACCCAAATCAACCAATCCATGCAAGCACAGGCACAGGAACACGACAGACAGGTTGCGAACATACTGTCCAAAACCCAGTCTGTAGAATCACTTGCTAACCAAGCCAAGTCGGATGCTGCTAGTGCACTAGCTAGAGCTAACCAAGCCAAGACCGAAGCTATCACAGATGCGAGGGCACAGGTTGCGACGGTCAGTCAAGCGTTAAATACTGCCAAGTCCGAGCTACAGTCAGCAATTGCTAGTGCAGACCAAAAGGCGAGGGATAGCCAAGCAAGTGCTACAGCTTTGCGAAATGACCTGAACGTGCAAGCTAGTAAGGTTTTGGAACAAGCTCAAGCACAGACGGCATTGACTAGCCGTGTTACGACAGTTGAAACTCTGGCAGATGGTACAAAAACGACCGTCGCAGAGCTGTCTAAAATCGTCAACAAAGCCACTGGTGACATCGCTAGTGTTACCAGTCGAACTAAGACCGTAGAGGATACCCTGACTCAAACCAGGACCCAATATGAGGCTCTGACACAGACTGTAAATGCTCAGACAGGACAGATTGAGAGTATCAATCGTAAGACTGCTGATTTGCAAAGTGGGATTGATGGGGTGACGGAGCGGTTTGAGAATCTGAGAGTTGGTTCTGTCAACTACATCAGAGATTTTGGGTTTGCTAAAAACCACAATTTCAGTAATAACCAGTCATCATGGCGTTTTGAACGCATTGAAGATGGTACAGCACGTAGCGGCTACCACATCAAAGCAACCTGTACACAATCTGGTGGCGGAGGTTTCCATAGGTATTTAATTGACCTCAGAGGAGCTGTGTGGCAAGGTCGCACGATGACCTACTCTGTTGATATCAAGGCATCGAAATCAGTTCGGATGCGCTTAGGTGCGGAAGCATTTAATAAAGGTTATAAAGCATTTGATGTAACAACAGAATGGCAGAGATTCATCTCTACAGACACAGTCAATTTTAAAACATATTATAGTTATCCGTTTTATGCCGATTCGATAACATGGGCTGTTGGTGATGTCGTCTATCTACGTGACCCGCAGTTGGAAGATGGTAATCTAGCGACTACACCACATGCTGCAGAGGAGGATTTAAGGTCTGAGTTTGCTACATACGTCCGCACCGCGACCGAAAACAGTGCAGAATTGGTCAAACGGATTGAGACAGCAGATGGAAAAGCAGTAGATGCTAAGTCATACGCTCAGCAGACCGCTGAAGTTATCGATACAAGGCTAGAGAGCCTGGAAACATACAAAAATGAAGAAGGCACACGAGCTAGTCAGTATTTAACTGCCAGTCGTGCCGAAACCGCCAAGCAAATAACGGCCGAACGGACGGCTATCGCTAACGACTATGTGGCCAAGTCTACCTACGACGAAAATGTCCGCGGAACAACGTTGAAACTCAATGAGGTCAAGACGACCGCTGATACTGCTAAACAAAATTTAGCTTCCTATCAAAATACAGTTGATAGAAAATTGGAAGAATTAACCTCAAGCACGCAAACACTTGACGGGAAAATCGATACAGCAAGTACAAAAGTTGATACTGTAGCCGGTCAGATACGGACTGAGATTGGCACTGTTGAGGCGAAGATTCCGACTGAGGTAGGTGGAAGAAATTACATTTTGAAATCTCAAGCCGAAATCAGTAGCACAGGTAGGTGGGTAAGCAAACCATTTAATTTGTCGAGTGACTTACTATCTAATTTGTCTAAAATCAGGACAGTTACAATATCTTGTGATGTCGAGGGTATCAATGTTTCCGCTTTAAATTCACGAAAACGATTCGGATTAGCTTGCCCAGTTGAGATAAACGGTGTAGTGAATCATTGGGAAGTATGGCAAACTGAAGATACCGCCAAGAAGCGAATTAGCCAGACGTTTACTGTTCCTGAAGGTAAAAGCATTACAAAATTTTATTTTCCGACACTGTGGATACAGTCAGAAGGCAATGTCAAAGTAAGCAATCCGAAATTAGAATTTGGAAGGGTACCTACAGATCACACATTGGCGCCCGAAGATTTGATTGACGAGCTATCATCCGTCAAAACCACAATCACTCAGACCGCAAGAGGTGTCGAGCAATTATCGACAAGCTTATCCGCAACTGATAACAAGGTCACGACTGCTGAGGCCCAGATCCGTAATCTTGTCGACGAGGTGTCAAGCAAAGTATCACAAACGGATTACAACACGCTGACTGGTCGAGTCGAAAACACTGAAACGGCTATTACGCAAAATGCGACAGAGATTAGTAAACGGTTAACAAAGACACAGGTTGATGAAGTTATCACAGATAAAGGCTATCAGACAAAGTCTGATGTTGACAGCAACATCACAGGTCGTGGTTACATCACTAGTAGTGCTTTACAACCTTATGCATTATCAACGACTGTGCAGAATCTTGTCAAAGAGACATCGGACAGTTTTAGCCGGACTATAAGCGAGACGAGGGCACTTATTCCTACATCGGCTGGTGGAAGAAATTACATTTTGAAATCTCAAGCCGAAATCAGTAGCACAGGTAGGTGGGTAAGCAAACCATTTAATTTGTCGAGTGACTTACTATCTAATTTGTCTAAAATCAGGACAGTTACAATATCTTGTGATGTCGAGGGTATCAATGTTTCCGCTTTAAATTCACGAAAACGATTCGGATTAGCTTGCCCAGTTGAGATAAACGGTGTAGTGAATCATTGGGAAGTATGGCAAACTGAAGATACCGCCAAGAAGCGAATTAGCCAGACGTTTACTGTTCCTGAAGGTAAAAGCATTACAAAATTTTATTTTCCGACACTGTGGATACAGTCAGAAGGCAATGTCAAAGTAAGCAATCCGAAATTAGAATTTGGAAGGGTACCTACAGATCACACATTGGCGCCCGAAGACATCGCCACCGTCACAGCATTGCATAACGTCACAGACACAGTCGACAGTCACACACGTACCATCGGCGCTGTCGGTGAGACAGGTAGCATTTTAGACAACGTCAGCAAGGTTACGCAGACTGCCGCAGGATTGATCCAGGAGGTATCTGGTACTAATGGCCTTAAGACCCAAGTCAGCACACTTGCTGGATCATGGGCGGTCAAGAACTTAACCAACTCTGGCACGGTACTCAATCAACTCAACCTAAACAAAGACGGTTCGGTCAAGATTGACGGCAGTCTTGTACAGATTACTGGTAAGACTTACATACAAGACGGTGTGATTACATCCGCTAAGATTGGCAAAGGTCAAATCGGTACGGCACATATCGGTGAGATTGATGCGGGGATAGCTAAAATCATCAATCTGGATGTGTCGAACATCAAGGGTCTTGACGCTGAATTTATTAAAGCGAAAATTGAAAATGCATTTATTGGGTGGATGAAAGGTAAAACGATTGCTGCTCAAAACGAAGCCATGACAATAGGGCTTAATGATGCATTTATACGATTTAAAGATAATGCCAAAATTGAGTTTCAGTCAGAAAATAATACGTTGTACCGAACTAAAAACGGCACGTCGGCATTTATCCATTTTAGAGATGATTCCTACAATGGAGTATATACTGCAATGGGTGTCAACGCAGATAATACCGGTACACAAAATGATTATTCGTCAGGAACATTCGCTGGTGTCCGTGTTATCCGTTCAAATCCAAGCCGATATTCCGGCACAACTGTAGACCAGGTTCAACTTGTCGGAGATGAGATTCGTATTCGGCATGGACACGGGTATGAAAATGATTATCTAGTCATTAAGTGGGATAACCAAGGTAGGATTGATCTGATTAAGTTTTTGAGATCTGTCGCTTCAAAACTAGGTCTGCCACTTACATAATTTAAAGGAGTAAGTAAAATGAATGAACAAATCCAATCAAAGTTAGCAATTGAAATTGCAAGCAAAGCTATTACTATCGCAACACTGGAAGCTCATAATGAGAGTTTGCAAGCGGCTGTTAGCCAACAAGCGAATACAGAGCAAACTCTTACTAATCGTATCCAGGAGCTTGAAACTGAGAATGCAAATTTAAGAGAACATAATGAGTCGCTATTAAAACGACTCGACGAAATGACCGTGGAGGTAGTCGAATGAGAGCATGGAATGTGGTAGGGAAATACCCTATCTATACAGACGGAGCGGTCAGTCATACTGAAATCGCCATCGCATCGACAACGGGTGGTTATGCAACTTACACAGAAAAGGTGGTGGGCAACCACATGGACAAGCCAGAAAGCGAGCTAGTCGAGTTGGCTCGTGAGGCTCACTTTAAGTCTGAGTACGCTGACCGTGCCATGGCCGAGAGCGTGCAGAAGATTGATGAACTGGAACAAGTGACGAAAGAAGCCAAATCATTCATGGCCGAATCAAAGCAGGAATTTGAAGCTATTAAGAATCGACAAGATGCAGCTGAAACAGAACGCAATGAGCGATTCACGAAACTAGAAGCAGATATGCAGGCTAAGATTGATGACGCAGTCGCTGAATTGACCGTTATGTTCACAGGCTTTGCAGGTCAATTTGGAGAAGAGAAAAAAGTTGAAGAAACTCCGAAAGATACAACTCCTCATGATGTTGAGGTAGAAATTGAGGAATAGATCATGGGATTTATCAATACAATTTTTACAGGAATTAGCTTAATTAAGAAAGGACAATTTACTATGAAATTTACAAAGAAACATGTTGTAGCGAAAACTTGGTACCGTCGTGTTGCCAATGGCATTGCGACTTTTGAAGAGGTGCCTAACCTTTGGAACTTGCGCGATGTCGTCAAAGAAATGCTTGATGAACTTGTGCCAGAAGACGGGAAATAGCCTATGGCAGACGACATTTTACACATCATCGGAGCGGTGGCGCCCACTATTGGCGTTATCGCTACTGGTGGTTTTGGCTATCTTGCAGCACGGTCTAACAATCTCAACAAGGCCCAATTCGGCGAACTTAAACAGAACATGGAAGATATCAAAGACGATGTGTCCAATGTAAAGAAAGTAGTCGATGGTAACCGAAACAGTCTTAACGACGTCAAGGAAGAGGTAAGCACACTCAAAAACAGTAGTCGCAGCAGCCGTCGATACTTGCTTTACAAGGACTTGGAGATTGCTATCGAGCGTGGTTGGACAACGCTGGAAGAGCGTAGGGAGATTGCCAAACTCTTTGATAGTTATAAAATTTTAGGGGGCAATGGGGAGATTGAAACCATGTACCAAATCTATATTCAATTGCCGATTAAGGAGGGATAGAAGTATGAATAAAATCAACTGGGGGGTACGTCTCCGAAACAAAACATTTTGGTGGACATTGGTACCGTTGATTGTACTATTGGCGCAACAATTAGGCTTTAATTGGGTACCGAAGGATTGGGAAGCCACTTTTGGTACTGTCATGTCAATCTTGACCGTGATTGGTATCATCAACGACCCGACAACCAACGGGATTACAGATAGCCAGCAGGCTCTGCATTACTACGAGCCAAAGGCGGACAGATGATGAAGGCGATAAGAATTCTATTCTGCGTACTGGCGTTGATTGTCTTTGCGCCAGTTGCATTTTTAATTTATCCATTTATGGAGGTGTTAAATGACAACAGTAAATGAAGTAGTTAGTTTTGCCAAAGACCTCGCTAATCGCGGGCAGGGTGTGGACTACGATGGCTGGTACGGTAAGCAGTGTGTAGACTTACCAAACTGGATTTGTGGAAAATTTTTTGGCAAGGCTCTTTGGGGCAATGCTATTGATTTGATTAAATCGGCCAAGCAACACGGCTTTGAGGTGCATTACATGCCTACCTCAGAACATCCACGTCCAGGGGCTATCTTTGTCAAGAATTACTGGGCAGGTGACGGTATCAACTATGGGCATACAGGTTTGATTATCGGTGTTAGTGGCAATACCGTCCAAACCATTGAGCAAAATCTTGTTGGTAATTTGTCGGTCGGTGGTCCTGCTCAGTATTCTAGTCAGCAAATCAGCAATCTTGTTGGCTGGTTTTATCCACCTTACAGCGACTCTACTGCAGTGGTAACACAGGCAAGCAGTGGCAATCTCGGTAAGGTCAAAGACGAGCAAGGGACAATGACCGTTAAAGTATCTCTGCTCAATGTCAGAGACAAGCCTGGTGTAGACGGTAAAGTTGTGGCAACGTACACGAATGGCGAGCAGTTTAATTATGATTCGGTCTATATTGCCGATGGATACATTTGGGTATCGTATGTTAGCCATAGCGGTGTACGTCGCTATGTAGCAGCAGGCGAGGAGTCAAATCGGCGCAATGTCGTACCTTATGGTACGTTTAAATAGTTTTTCAACCCAGCGTTTGCTGGGGGCTTTTTTGTTTGCTCGAGATAATCTCAAGATAGCCTCAAGATAATCTCAAGATAGAATGGAACCGCACATTAATTCGCACATGGAATTTGCTTGGAAAATAGACAAACGCAGTCGTATCAACGGTTTGAATGATTTCGATTCGCACATGGAAAATAAATATATCATGTGTATTATTGACAAAATAGCCATTTTGTCAATAATGGTTGCGAGATTTGATTTCTATTTTGACAAAATGGGCAAAATGACGTTTTTGCAGACAAAAAAGACCTTGTCCAGAGGTCGGGGAATAGTCGGGGAGTTGTAACTATAAACGGCTATATAATAAGTAAAAAAACTATCTTAGCGATAGTCTTTTTTAATGGACTGGCACCTCAACGATACGGCTGTCAGTCTTCTCCGCCTGAACTTTTCCATGGTAAAACTCCGTCAGGCTAGCCAAAGTTTCTTCCAAATGTTCCTTATCCACAAAAATCATGGTTGAAACTTCAGTAGTAAACTGGGTATCAAATTCTTCCAGACCTTGCTCAGCTCGCCAATTGGCAAACTCTTGGTATTGGGCATAGGACATGCTAATGGAAATCCCTTCCTGCTCTTTGACTTCCACAACCCCAATTTCTTTGACAGCACTAGCAACTGCACCAGCGTAGGCACGAATTAGACCGCCAGCACCTAACTTGATACCACCAAAATAGCGAGTAACCACTGTTGCGACATTGGTCAGTTGGTGATTTTCTAAAACCGTTAGCATTGGCACACCAGCAGTACCAGACGGTTCCCCGTCATCTGAGGAACGCTTGATTTCCATATTTTCTCCAAGGACAAAGGCAGAGCAGTTATGGGTGGCCTTGTAATGTTCTTTTTTGATCCTGTTGATGAAGTCGCGAGCCTCTTCCTCACTGGTCACTCGCTTCATAAAACAGATAAAACGAGATTTCTTAATTTCTTCTTCAACAATACCGTCTTCTTTAATCGTCTTAAATTCTTTCATAAGCAAATTGTACTAATTTTTTTCAAAACTGACAAGAAAATCCGAATAAATAAGTGATGAAAGAATTAGAAAATTACTTTGGAAGACTATTTACCAAATACCAATTGACCCCAGCAGAGCGAGAAAAAGCAGAGAAGCTATCCAGTGTCTCAGAAAAGAATGCCTGCTTTCGCTGTGGAACGGCTTTTGAAGAAGAAAACAAATTGCCAAACGATGCCTACTACTGTCGAGCCTGTTTACTTCTAGGCAGAGTGCGGTCAGATGAAGAACTCTACTATTTTCCTCAGAAAGATTTTCCTGTAAACTCTTGCTTAACATGGAAGGGTAAATTAACGGATTGGCAGCAAATGATTTCAGATGGTTTGGTTGAGAATGTAGGAAAAAGACAGGCTACACTGGTTCATGCTGTAACAGGAGCAGGAAAAACGGAGATGATATATCATACGGTTGCTTCTGTGATTGATAAAGGAGGGGCAGTCTGTCTAGCCAGTCCTCGAATAGACGTCTGCATAGAACTCTATAAGCGTCTGCAAAATGACTTTTCGGTCCCTATTAGTCTCCTTCACGGAGAGTCCGAACCCTATTTTCGAACGCCGCTAGTTGTTGCTACCACCCATCAGTTGCTAAAATTTTATCAGGCCTTTGATTTGGTCCTGATTGATGAAGTTGATGCCTTTCCTTACGCTGATAATCCCATGCTATACCATGCTGCTGACAATGCGGTCAAGGAAGACGGTGTCCAAGTGTTTTTGACAGCAACATCAACAGATGAATTGGATAAAAAAGTCAAAATAGGAAAATTAAAACGACTCAGCCTGCCCAGAAGATTTCATGGCAATCCACTGGTTGTTCCGCAAAAAGTTTGGTTTTCTAAATTTGATGCCAATCTAAAAAAACAGAAACTAGTCCCCAAGCTCACAAAGGTAATCAAAGATCAGAGAAAAACAGGTTACCCTTTGCTTATATTTGTTCCAGAAATTTCCAAGGGTCAGGAGTTTTCCAAGATTATGGAAAAAACATTTCCAGAAGAAAACATTGGCTTTGTATCCAGTCAAACTGAAAATCGACTTGAGATAGTAGAAGGTTTTCGCAATCAAGACATCACTATTCTCATTTCTACCACCATCTTAGAGCGAGGAGTCACCTTTCCCAAAGTAGATGTTATAGTGGTCCAAGCCAATCATTACCTCTACACATCGTCTAGTCTTGTACAGATTGCTGGTCGCGTCGGCAGGAGTATGGAGCGTCCGACGGGCTTGCTCCAATTTTTCCACGAGGGCTCTACTCGTTCCATTGAAAAAGCTATAGCAGAAATCAAGCAAATAAACAAGGAGGCTGGCTATGTCTAACTGCTTACTCTGTGATCAAACCATGAAAACCAGACAAACCTTTTCTGAGCTTATTTTCTTTGGCAAGTCCCAGTCAGGAGTTTGTCATGATTGTCTGGCTACTTTTGAAAAAATAGCAGAGCAACACTGTCCGCATTGTTTTAAAAGCGGGGAAGTAGGAAGCTGCAAGGATTGTCACTACTGGTTAAGCCAAGGAAAATCAGTGTCTCACACAGCCATTTTTCAGTACAATGAAGCCATGGCTGATTACTTTAGTCGCTATAAATTTCAAGGCGATAACATCCTCAGGAAAATATTTGCAGAACAAGTCAAAAAAGCTCTAGAACCTTATTCCGACTATACAATCGTTCCCATTCCACTCAGCCAAGAACGACTAGAAGAACGGGGATTTAATCAAGTGACTGGAATATTGGATGCGGCTAGGATTCCCTATAAAGAATGGTTGGGCAAACGAGATAGCCAAAAACAATCCTCAAAAAGTCGAGAAGAGAGGCTTGCAACAGAACAAACCTTTTATCTGGTGGATGAAAAAAGTCTTCCAGAAAAAATTTTATTAGTTGACGATATTTACACAACAGGGGCTACAATCCAGCTTGCCACAAGGCTTTTCATGAAAACAAGTCAGAAAGAAATCAAAACATTTTCACTCGCACGTTAAGAAAACGCTTGCATTTATTTGATAATGTGATATAATAATAGTGAAGAAAGGCGAAAGCCAAGAAAGAGGTACTAATATGATTAAATTCAGTATTCGTGGAGAAAACCTTGAAGTTACAGATGCTCTTCGTACTTATGTAGAAGAGAAAGTAGCAAAGATTGAGAAATATTTCAATGAAGACCAAGAGTTGAATGCAAAAGTCAATCTAAAAGTTTACCGTGATAAGCGTTCAAAAGTTGAAGTTACGATTCCAGTTGGCTCAATGACACTTCGAGCTGAGGATGTATCACAGGAAATGTACGGTTCAATAGACTTGGTTGTAGACAAGATTGAACGTCAAATTCGTCGTAACAAAACAAAAATTGAAAGAAAACATCGTCAAAAAGTTGCAACAGGTCAAGTCTTTACAGATGAACTTGTAGAGCAAGCGGAAGAAGAAGTGAAAGTTGTTCGCACCAAACAAGTTGACTTGAAGCCGATGGATATGGAAGAAGCTATTCTTCAATTAGAATTGCTAGGACACGACTTCTTCATCTATACTGATGCTAACGACGGTACAACCAACGTCCTTTACAAACGCGAGGACGGAGATTTGGGACTTCTTGAAGTTCGCCAATAAACGGGCTCTTTGTCAACTGTAGTGGGTAGATGAAAAGCTAACACCTAGAGAGGACGAACTTCGTTCTCTCTTTTTCAATATTCAAAGCGATGTA
>NZ_JAVIHI010000010.1:0-65369 GCF_036680365.1 Streptococcus sp. SS-4456
ACCTCACAAGTCCTTTTTATTATATTATACTCCTAAATACGAAGAAAAGCCCTTAGAAAATAAATTCTAAGGACTTTGTCTTCAGTCTGAAGAATGAAGTTCAAAAACTTCATTCTTTTTTGCATGAAAAAACAACCACCGTTTCCGATGATTGTTTGTCCGACTTATTCAACAGCTGTATAAGTTGCTGCTTTTTCAAGGAAGATATCAAATTCGCCACTTGCTTTCACTTGAGCGATGACCTTGTCAATCTCAGCTTTTAGCTCTGCACTTCCTTTTGGAAGGGCGATAACTTTTGAATTCTCGTCAATAGTTGGAAACTGTGCTGATGCAATTGCAAGGTCACTGTTTTGTGAAACATAGCCTGCTGCTACTGGTGAATCCATCAAGACAGCTTCTACCTTACCTGTCTTCAATTCATTAACTGCTTCACCCATTTGTGTCAATGAAATAATTTTCGCATCTGCCATTTTTTCTTTGGCATAGGTTTCTTGGGTAGAACCTTTTTGAACAGCCAAGGATTTTCCTGCAAGTGCATCAACACTTGAGATGGTTTCCGCATTTTCTTTCTTAACAAGTAGAACGTCAGCAATTTGGTAATAGCTTTCTGAGAAGTCAAAAACTTTTGCACGTTCTTCAGAGTAAGATAGACCAGCGATTGCAATGTCAGCCTTGCCAGATTGGACGCTGTTCAGAACGTTGTCAAAACTCATGGCTGATACTTCCAACTTCACACCGAGCTCATCCGCAATTTTTTGTGCTAGCATAATATCTGCTCCAACAACTTCGTTTTTGCCATCTACAAGCGTTTGAAATTCAAATGGTGCATAGTCAGGACTTGTCGCTACAACCAAGGTTCCTTTTTCTTTAATTTTCTCGAGTGTTGATTGGCTTGAAGATGAGCTAGTTGAAGAACAAGCTGCCAATGTAAATCCTGCTAACAAGGTAGCTGCTAAAGTAAATAGTTTTTTCATTTTTTATCCTCTTTTTCCTTTTTTATTAAAACGATGTCATTTTTCCTAATGAATCATCGGACCTTGAAAGTAATTTTCTCCATATTTTCTTCCTCTTTTCAAAAGATATGTCTAGTATATAGTAATTTTATACAATTGTCAATAGTTATTTTGTATTTTTATGCGATTTTTTTTTTTTTTATTCAAACAAAAAAATTCTAGCCCTTACTACAGGGCTAGAATGAATGGAGGAAATATACTATTCTATTGAATCAATTCCATAGTATCTCTCGCTATCATAAGTTCTTCATTTGTTGGAAGAACAAATAGCTTGATATTCGAATCCTCTGAACTAATCAATTTTTTATTGCTTTGATTTGACTCACGGTCAAGTTTTATACCAAACACAGAAAGTTTTTCTGCGACTTTCTCACGTATCAATCTGGAATTTTCTCCGATTCCTGCTGTGAAAACAATGGCATCTACTCCACCTAAATCTACCATATAGGTCGCAATAGTGTGAGCGATACGATTGGTAAACATTTCAATTGCTGTGATGGCTTGAGAATAGCCTTTATGATACGCTTCCTCGATATCTCGCAAATCATTACTAATTTCGGAAACAGCTAATAGGCCAGACTCTTTATTCAGAATGGCTGTGATTTGACTAGGGGTCAAGCCTTCTTCTTCCATTAGGAAAGGAAGAATGGCTGGGTCAATATCACCACTTCTGGATCCCATCATTAAGCCTGCCAAGGGGGTAAATCCCATAGAAGTGTTGATGGATTGTTGTCCCTTAATGGCACAGATACTTGCTCCATTGCCAAGATGACAACTGATGACCTTCAACTGATCCGTACCAAGACCTTGCTGTTTATATACTTCCTTGGTAATTAAAGAAATGTATTTATGGCTGGTGCCATGGAAACCGTATTTGCGTAAACGGTATTTGTCATAATACTTTCTAGGCAGAGGGTAAAGATAGTATTCCTCGCTTAAGGTTTGATGAAAAGCTGTATCAAAAACTGCCACATTTGGAGTATTTGGCAAAAGCTCCTTGAAGGCTTTGATGACTTCTAAATTTGCAGGGTTATGGCTAGGAGCAAGGAATGAAAATTCATCAATCTTAGTGAGAGCACGTTCATCAACCAAAGCAGATGCCTTAAAATAATCACCACCATGGGCCACACGATGCCCAATCCCAGCAATATCTGCTAAGGATTGTATAATCCCTTTTTCATCTAATCTTTTTAACAGATAGTTTACTGCCTCTTTATAGCTTGAAAGAACTAGTTTTTCTGTCTCCTTTTGTCCTTTGTAAACCAAAGTAAATGCCGATTCCGGTTCTCCAATTCTTTCAAATATACCTTTAGCGATGATTTCCTCATCAGGCATGGCTAATAATTGAAATTTTAAAGATGAACTACCAGCATTGATTGCAAAAATTTTCCTCATTACTCGTCCTTTCTTCAAACACATTCTGCAATGAGAGAGGGATTAGCCCATTCCCAAGGCTTTAAATACGAATACAGCTAGAGTTGCACCAACAGTTGGTGCAACAATTGGAATCCAAGCATAGCCCCAATTCGCTCCGCCCTTATTTGGAATAGGTAAGAGGGCATAGGCCAAACGAGGACCGAAATCACGCGCAGGGTTGATGGCATAACCCGTTGTTGAACCGAATGACAACCCGATGGCCATAACTAGGAAAGCAACTACAACAGGAGCAAGTCCTACTGCAAAACCTGCAGTATTCATCAATAACAAAACGAAAATGAAGAAGAAGGTCGCGATTACTTCACTCAAGAAGTTAAAGGTTGTGTTTGGAATAGCTGGACCAGTGGCAAAAATACCGACTGAATTCCCTTCCTCAGCTGTTGTTGCTTGGAAATGTGGATAGTAATGCAAAACAACGATTGCTGCACCAGTAAAGGCACCGAGAATTTGTGCAATGATGTAACCTGCCACCATACTCCAATCAAACAAGCCACCTAAGGCAAAAGCGATTGTGACTGCGGGATTTAGGTGCCCACCTGTTTCAAAGAAACCCGCTACATAAACACCGCACATTACAGCAAAGCCCCAGGCAAAGATTACAGTTAGGAAACTAGGGGACATATTTTTGGATAGGGCGTGTTTTAAACTAATTGAGGAACCAAAGCCTGTACCAAAGGCTATCAGAACCATTGTTCCTAAAAATTCACCAATGTATTTCTCCATCGTGAGAATCTCCTTCTAATATTATTTTATATTTATTTCTTCAATTGCATACTCGGCAATTGTTTGATCTTCTATAGCGTTGCCGCCACTGATACCAATTGCTCCGATAATCCGTCCCTTGGAATAAATAGGAATTCCACCTGCTAAACTAACAATCTGACCTTCTGACATTGTTTCTAGTTGAAAGAGCCAATGATTGGGTTTTGTTAATAGAGCTAGGTCTTTTGACTGCATTTTCATGCCAACAGCTGTGTAGGCTTTTTTATAGGCCATATCGTAGCTAACCAAAAGAGAATCTTCCATGCGATAGGATAGGATTACATGAGCACCTGCATCCACCAGGGTAATCACAACAGGTACTTTCAATTCCTGTGCTTTTTCTCTGGCACGATTTACAATATCAAAAGCTAGGTCATAGAGATTTATGCTGTGTAAATCATCTTTTTTGTCTAAGAGCTCTTGACATTTTTGAATGATTCTTTGAAGCAGGATTTCATCGATTTGATTTTGTGTCATCTTTTCTCTCCGATTACCTATTTCTAAAAGGATGTTTCCAAGGCAGAATCCTGTATCAATGGAGTTCCTTTAACAAGTTTAGCTGCATTAGTCCCTAAAATCCTTAAGACACGATTAGACTGGTTTGGATAGTCACTTAAACGATAGAAAAACTGTTCCGTTTGTAAATTTCGATAATGGAGAACAATTTCTCTTTCATTGATAGCTAAACCAACTGAGAGTGGTGAGGACTGAGCAGCTTGATGGGCCAGAGAAACGATACTTTCCGAAGAAAGTTCTATAGTTTCTTTTAAAAATGGAATTCCTTCTTCCTCCATACCAAGCTCTAACTGAATCAACTTGTCTTCAGGCACCTTTCCCAACTTGTAAATAAGAATAACTGGCTTAGTTGCTTGATAGAACATAAGCATCACCCCACTCTTCTTTACAGTATGAAAGTACCAAACCTGTTGCTACTGCATTTCTTGGTCCAGAAGTTCCTCGGATATTTCCTCGACCTGCCACGATATTGCTCTGAGATAGGGCATCGGTTATCAACTGCGGTACTTCAAAGTCTAAGGCTGACCCGCCTACGATAACCACAAATGGAATGTCCCTGATGTCTTGAGTTGGACTGACCGTCTTTAAGGCCCGAATGGCATTGGTCACAAATACTCTTTCTTTGGCTGTCTGGCGAACAATCTTGATTTTTTCGATAGAATAGTCTGTATCAAGCGGTACTAATTCTCCAGTGTCTTTGACGATGACTACTCGGGCAAATAAATCTCCGCTCAGAGGTTTGTCAAAGAATTGGACACTGCCATCCTCATGGCGAATATGGAAAATACTTTCTACCTTGGCAAGGGGGTATTTTTTAATATCCTCTGCCAAATGCCTATCTTCAAGACCTAACTCCGTATTGATGAGCATGGTGACCATATCACCAGCACCAGCTAGGTGAACAGCTTGGATATCCCCTTTTTGGTTAATAATGGAGGCATCTGTGGAACCAGCCCCAAGGTCTAGAATAGCCATTGGTTGACTAGTACCTGGTGTTGTTAAAGCTCCAAGAATAGCTGAGTGGGCCTCAGCTCCCCCGATTTCAACAGGTACACCCAATTCCTTTTCAACTTCCTGAGCAATAAGGGACATCTGTAATCTGTCAGAGTTAACCATGGAGGCAATTCCAACGGCCTGCTCCATAGAAAATTCTCCGGCAAGACCACCTTTTACGGTGATAGGAGCAAAAGTATCCACTGCCAGAATATCCTGAATCTTAATCTGATCCAGTTGTTTCTCAGTTAAATTTGCCATGGTAAGCCGGACTTTCTCAAGCATACCACCCACATTGGTTCCCGCTTCTCCAAGAACATTTTCGATATGTTGAATACGGGAGACATGGTCCATAATGGCTTCTGCACCTTTTGAAATATCAACGCTGGTGTTCTGTTGCTGACCAATAATCTTGATAGTTCCAGCAGGAATTGTCCTTGCTTGAACATCTCCTTTTGGTGTTTTGATGACAACGGCTGAACGATTTCCAATCAGGGCACGGGCAATCGGAACGACCTGCTTGGTATCTTGTGCATCCAACTGAAAGACCGTCGCAATACCATAAGGATTGGAGAGTTGGGAAATGACTTTACCAACTTCTGCAACCTCAACCGCCGCCAACATCCCTAAAGGCACCTTATCTATATAGGAAATTTCATCTACAATCGGTATCTTTTTCTCTAAGCGATTATTAACTAAGACACCGTCATCAGCCTGCAAGACCGCACCGACAATCTTATATCCTCTTGAAACATAGGCATTGATAAGTTGGGCCACCGCATCGAAATCCACTTGCTTAGAAGCCACAACGATATAGCTATCTGTCATTGGCTTATTGATCAAGTCCAAGATGTCAACGGTATAACCAACCCCCAACCCAAGTCCACCTGGTGTCCTTGGGTTGTGGCCAATCATGGTAGATTCTGTAATGACAGTTTCCGTAATGGTTTCCATAGCAACATCTCCAATTACGGGAGTTGCTTCGTTGATACGGATCAAAGAAATATCTTTGATACTAAGATTGGTTGGTTCTAAGAGTAATTTCAGGGACTGATATATGCCATGAACATTTTCTTTTGTTCCCTTGATACCAGTTGTATCTGCAATCGCAGAGGACAGAAACTGGACGGTTCCATTATCGTATAGCTGAGCTAAGGCAGACTCAGTTGATGAATTTCCAATGTCAATACCGATAATATACTTCATTCCTTCTTCCTCCTTTCGATTTTCAGATTAGTTATCACCTTTTAGTTTCTTACGGCGTTCATAGTGTTCTGCTGCTTCACGGACAAATCCTGAACAGATTTTCGCGCCATAGACATTTTCAAGTTCATTTGCGATGTCCAATAGTTCTTGCTTAGAAGAACGGTAAGGACGAAGGGCATTATAGATTTCCAATACACGTTCATCTGGTACCTTGGTCAATTCTGCCGCGCGTGAGAAATTGTATTCGATAGCTTCACGACCAGCATTACGCGCGATTTCTCCTTGTTTTAAGAGGATTTCTGGCTTAATCCGCAAGTCTTTTGAAGTGATACTACCATTGACAATATTTTCCAAGGTAATGTCTTCAAATTTCTTGTTATCACCAACAACAATCCAGTCTGGGTGTTTTTGGGCAATCGGATAGTCTGCTGCAGTAGCTTCTGTACCTTTTGGTAGACCACTGGTTACAGGTTTGTCGTGTCCATTCATCTCTTCTAAGATTTTTCTTACTAATAGTTCTACTGATTCACTCATTTCGATTTCTCCTTGAAGATTTTCTTAAATCAATTCAATTTCATCAGCTGGACGACCTTTTTCAACAAGCTTGGTTTCTTTGATATGAAGCAAGGCTGAATAGGCTTGGTACTTAGGACGAGCCATTTGGTCATTCAAGGTTGGAACAGGGTTGGGTGTTTCACCTTTGGCATATTTAGCAGCATTTTTACCAATTAAACGATAGGTATCTGCTGTCAGCAGTGGTGCTTGTGGGAAGAGTTCTAGGTTACTCAATGGTGGTAAATCTCTTTGGTGAATAACGGTTGTTCCCTTAGACTGAATACCGATTGAAATACCTGAACCAGATAGGTGGTCGCCTTCTACTGCCACAAAGGCAACGTCTGATGAACGATAAACTTTGACAACACGGGCTTTCAAGCCTTCTTCTTCAATACCTGCAATCACTTGCCGTAACACTTCGGTATGGGGAATATCAACCATGGTCTTGGTTTGTTGTGTGCCAAAAGCAGGACCAACTGCAATAACCACTTCATCAACAGATTGACTTGGTTTGGCAACACCGACTGTGCGAACAACTGCCTTTTCTGGCAGGACTTCTTTCTTGGTAGTTGTAGTAGTTTGAGCTGCAGGAGCAGGGTTGGTTAGACCAACTTCCTTGATTACTTCTGCAATAATGGAACGTAGTACGTCCTCATTGATGGTTGTCATAATGATTACCTCCTAGATATCACGTGGATCAATAGCATTTGGAATGTTCTTCACTTTTTCCCACTCTTCACCAACTAGACGATGGCCTGTGCCGACACCGACATAGTCATTTGGTGAGTTGATAGCAGAGATAACATTCCAATTGCGGTCAAAGATAGCAGATGTTTGCAAGAAATCTCCAGCAACACGTTGTTTGAAGAGATTTACAAGCTCATTGGCAACATCTGGGAAACCATTATTGGCAAGGGCTTTAATGAGGTCTACGCCTTGTACACCGCGTTCTAAGAGGTTAACAGCTGCCTTGATGTCTTCAACCTTGTCACGTTCTGGCATATCTTTTGAACCATGGGCGTAGGTAGCTGCTTCAACTTCCTCATCTGTAATAGCTGGCAAACCAAGACCTTTGAAGAGGGCTTGCATAACTTTGGCTGCTTTACGGCGAACTTGAACAACTTCCTCTTCGCGAGCTGGACGCAAACCACCATCAACACGCAAGTCACGTTGCAAGATATTGTAATCATCATAGTCTTCTGCATCCCAGTTAGAGCCAGCAAACATATTGTCGTAGTTTGGTGTAGAAGAGTAACCTGAGTTGATGAAGTCTGTACCTGGTGCCAATTGCATCAAGGTGCGGACAGAGCGACGAAGGTCTGAGTGA
This sequence comes from Streptococcus sp. SS-4456, assembly GCF_036680365.1. Taxonomy (NCBI): domain Bacteria; kingdom Bacillati; phylum Bacillota; class Bacilli; order Lactobacillales; family Streptococcaceae; genus Streptococcus; species Streptococcus sp. SS-4456. The sequence goes on from NZ_JAVIHI010000010.1 coordinate 7,810, forward strand.
GTGAAGGTTTGGTCATTTGAAGAAGCACATTCCAAGTCAAGCATGGTAGCAATCAAGTTTTCAGCAATGACTGCACGGATACCACTTGGAACGGCCGCAGGAATACCGATACAAGATACAGAACCGTTTTGGGTACCTTGTACACCAGCTGCTTTTGTGATATACAAGCAACGAGCTTCAAGATAGAGCATTGATTTGCCTTCTGCTTGTCCCATCTGCACCTCAGCACCAGTACCTGATGTGAAACGCATCTTCAGACCACGAGAAGCATAGGCAGATGCCAAGAAGGCTTTAGACCAAGGGGTATCATCACCATCTGTAAAGACATCCTCAGTACCATAGACAGAAATGGTTTCAGCGTAGGCTGTAAATCCTCTCATACCAAGGTCCAGCTCAGTTGCTTCTTCCAGGGCACATTGGGTCAATACGCCCGGACGACCAACTTGAGAACCAATCATAATCCCTAGGGCGTTGAATGGGGCATAACGAGCAACCGCAACTGTTGTTTCTTGCTCTGCGAAACCACGAAGAGCTCCTTCTGCTGCATCCGCTGCAATTTGAACAGGGTTATCGTTTACGTTGGTAACGTGTGATTGAGTAGCTGTCTGTTTGCGGGTACGCATTTTCTGAACAGCCATCATAATTTCTACGACGTTCATGTGGCTCACGACTTCAACGATTTTGGCTGGAGTCATAGCCTTGGTCAATTTAACAATTTCAGAACGAGGTACAGAAGGAGTCAAAATCATATTGGCAATCTCTTTTGAGTCCATCTTCACGACTTCTTCTGCATGAGCCAAATCAATACCGTAGTTTGCAATAAACTGGTCAATCAAGTCAAATTCTTCTTTTGGTTTGCCATCCAATTCAACCACTTTACCATTTACAATTTTGATACTTGGTTTTGGATCGTTGGGGCTTTCCATTGCAATAAGACCTTCTTCAACCCACTCTGTTACAAATCCGTCTTGGTTGATTGGGCGGTTACTTAATGCCTCAAAACGTTTTGATTTCATATTTCTTTCTCCCTATCTATCAGATGTATGAAGGTTGAGAGTTAACTGGAGTATCTCCAAGCGTTCCTAATAATTCTTTACCAATTTCACGGGCAGAGATAACAGCTTGACGAACAGCACCAGAATCACCACTGATGAAAAGAATAGTTTCATTTGAATAGCTAGTGCCGTCACCTGGAGAGGCATAACCAATCACATCAACATCTGCTGCTTTTACAGCTGTGTCAGCCATAACAACACCAATGGCAGCTGGTGCTCCTACAATTAAACCAAATGCACGACCAACTTCTGCACCAAAAGCAGCCTGGCAGGCATGGCTTGCACGTGCTGTATACTGTAATTCAATATGGCCTGCTTCATTGGCATAAACATCACCAAAGGTACGTGCGATATCCCCAAGAGTCACTTCTACTGCTCGTTTCACGTCTGAAACATCGTCGCCACCAAAGATAATCAAGCTACCGTGACCAGCACCACCTTTGGTATCACGTGGTAATTCAATTTTAACAATTTCTGTGTTGGTTGCTTTTACTGCTTCATCTGCAGCCATAATGTGAGGACCAGCACCAGTACGAGCACCTACCACACCAAGTGAACGGTAAGATTTTTCCAACTTCATCGCACTGAGTACTTGTTGATCGACATTTGCAATCACCAATCCAATAGTATCACCAATAGGGTTTGAACCAATAAATTCGGTAACATTACATTTGTTTGCCATAATAATCTTCCTCTATTTTTTGTTTTCATTTACATCGCCTAATGCGATAACGCTTACATTTTGTTTTAAAAAAATTTACTGATTTTGCCAATCTGCAGGATAGGTTACATAGATAAACCTTGCCTTATCTTTGACAGAAAATTGAATATCACTTCCCTTAGGAATAAAGAGAATTTCACCTGGTCCTGCGGACATAACCTCATTGCCAGTAATAATATCCAATCGTCCTTCTATGACGTAATCCACTTCATCATAATCAAGATGCCATGGGAAGGTTGTTTTTTCCATGGTCATCAAGCCGAGTCCCAAACGAGGACTTTCTTCCAGAGTTAGTAAGTCACGGGTATAAACTGAGTCAGTATCATTACCTGTATCTAAACGATCCTCAGGTCTGACATCCATCCGGGGCAGATTGAGGGAAATGATTCCTGTCGAGCTAGCTGCTTTACATGACTTGCCTGCTCCCAAACTTTCTAGCAAAATCTTTCTAACAAGTTCTTCTAGCTGGCTACGATTGATGTCACTCATAGACTACCTCCATCAATTAGGATTCTTTCTTGGTAAGAACAAAGGCGAGTAGGACAGCTGTTACACCACCAACCAATTTTCCGACCATCATCGGAAGAATCATATCTGGATTTTGACCAGCCGTGAAGCCCAAGTGGTCTCCGATAACAAAGGATGCTGATACAGCAAAGGCAACGTTGAGTATCTTACCTCGCTTGTCCATATCTTTCATCATCTGGAACATAGCAATATTATTTGCTAAAGATGCTACAAGGCCTGCTGCACCGACTTCGTTCATTCCAAGGGATTTACCAATCGCTGAAAGTGGCTTGTTGGCAACCTTGGTGAAGATTGCTACTAAACCGAAGGCCCCTGCCAATGTTACTGCAATAGAACCAACTACACCAAAGGCTTCCATAAGAGTTTCAGCTCCACTCGGGTAGAGGCTATTTAACCATTCATTACCTGTCAATAGCTGTGCTGCACCGAAAGCCAAACCGAGAGTTGCAATCACTACAATGATATGACCAAAAATCTCGAATCCTTTTATCATTCCATTTGGTGCTAATAAAAGACCGATAAAAATCAATGCAGAAACAATCACTATTGGAATGAGGTTAATCATCAATGTCCCTACAGGTAAGCCAGGAACCAAGAATCCTCCTACTAAACAGCCAATTGGAACTGTTACTAAGCCGTATAAAATACCTCTAGCCAGTAATGGACGATCATCTTTTTCAATGATTCCCAATGCAACCGGGATGGTAAATACAATCGTTGGTCCCATCATCGATCCTAGTACATAGGCAGCAAAGTTTCCAACTACAGGATCATCTGCTAGACTAAGAGCTAATGGTGCTCCACCCATATCGTTAGCAATGAATGTTGTAGCAAAAATAGATGGGTCTGCTCCAACCATGCCGTATAGGGGGACAATAATTGGTTTGAGAATATCCGCTAATAATGGTGCAACAACCATAATACCGGCCATCGAAAGGGCCAAAGCCCCCATGGCCATGATACCTTCCTCAAATTTTTCACTAAGTCCTAATTTCCCTCCGATACATTTATCAACTGCACCGGCCAACATAAATAGGACCATGATGTAGATGATGATTTCATTTATACTCATAATTCCCCTTCTCACTTTCTAGTGAATTTATTCTGCATCAGCTGTGTACTCAACTTTATCGATAATTGCGACAACGACCATATCAACAGGAACATTTTCTCTATTCAAGCTAACTCTAGCTGCACTACCTGTAGTCACCATTACCTGATCACCTTCCCCAGCACCGATGCAATCTGCGACAACAACCAAAGATGGATCTGTTTGTTGTTCATTTAGTTGGCGCTCGACCACTAAAAACTTCAATCCATTTAAGTTCTCATCTTTTCTAGTAGCCCAAAGACTCCCTTTTACTGTTCCAACAAACATACTCTCTCTCCTCTTATTCTATGATTGTTATTCTACGACGATTTAGATAGTCGCGCGCCAAGGCTGTTATAATGGTTCCCTTTTCAATATGAAATACTCCATCATCTTCCAATTCTAAAGCTCTCAGCCTAGATTCTGTAATGAGTTTGACCTTCTTTGAAATATTTTTCTCAGGAGTTTGCTGAATGGGTTGAACCTCAATAGGTCCCTGTTTCAATAAGGCAGGCAAGTCTTTCTGTGAGTAAAACTGCACACCATATTGTTCCAGTTTCAATTTTCTTTGAAGTAGTTCTTGGAAGAGCAAGTTCTTAGCTGACTGTTTATAGCAGTCTATGGCAAATGATTCCTTTGAAACCAAGACCTTTCTACCTGCTAACAAACTAGTAACAACTTCCATCTCCTCTGAACTATTGGGACAAAGCTGAGAAATCCTTAACAGTGAATCTAAAGATAGACCATTTGCAATGATATGCTCTGCCTCATCAATACCTTCTACAATACGATACTCTCCATCTAAGAAACCGCCTACTGTTTTATCACCGATAAGATACAGACTGATTTGATGGGAACTACTATTCAGACGGTCTAGAAGGCGATTGGTAATCTCTTGAACTAAAAATTCTAAGTTATCCATTTTTAATCCTTTCTAAACCATCTCTATCCTTTTTTGATAATGCGACCACGCATTCCTTTTTTAAATCCGCAAGCATTGGCTTCATCATAGTCAATGTGCATAAAGGTCGCAAACTTAGGGTGAACTCGAATGACTACATCATCAAAAATTAGTCCTCGTTCTCCACCTACTTTTACTTGCACAATTTCCTTATTCACTACATTGGCTTTAGCAGCATCTTCTGGGGTCATATGAATATGACGTTTAGCAACAATTAACCCCTTATCCAGAGATACTACCTTACTTCCATTTATCAAGACAATCCCTGGAGTATCCTCAATCTGTCCGCTCTCTCGAATAGGCGCATTGACACCTAGCTTCAAGCAATCTGTCAACGATACTTCAACTTGTGTAGCACCACGAACAGGACCGAGTATCACCACATTTTGGAAGGAACCTTTTGGACCTAAAATTGTCAAACGTTCTTTACAAGCAAATTGTCCTGGTTGGGATAAATCTTTGGCTTTGGTTAGAGAATAATCTTTTCCAAATAAGGTTTCTAAATCTTCTTGAGAAAGGTGGATATGGCGTCCACTCGCCTCAATTTCAAAACTTCCTTCTAACTCATCCTGAACTCTTGTAGCAATCTTATCAATTAGCTCTTTTATTTCCATTCTAATCACACCTTACCTTTCACTCATCCATTGTCATCCATAGGAAAATCTGAGTAGAATGCAATAAATGAGTTAGCTTAGCCAAATATACATCATTTTCTCGAGAACCTATCAGCGATAGCTCCTGCTCAAGCGTAGCTAAGGCTATGTAAGTTTCGTACAGAGCTAGTTTCCAGTTAGTTACAGCACAGGTTAAGGAAAGCTTTGTAAAATCCAGTTCCCTTTGCTGACTATATTCATCCAGTTCTGTCACCGACGGTAGTAGTTCATCATAATCGTGAAGTTCATCCAGTATCTGACCAGATACCATACCTTCAATCATTGTCAATACTTTGCTGACTTTCTCAAATTTTGATTGTTCAAATGAAAGATAGAGTTCACGTTTACTTTTAAGAAAATGTGGATATAGTGTCGTTAGACGAAACAATAGTGGATAGATTGCTGAATCCTCTAAAGTAGTTACTTTTTGATGTATCGCTTGTGGAGATGTCGTAAGTTGCTGATTATTGGAACGCGTTTGGACCACTCGAATATGATGGTCATTCAAGTAACTTCTTGCTGATGGAGTCAGTTTTTCATGTTCACCTAGCTGGAAAACTCCTCCGTCAGCAATAGAAAGCTCCTTGAGTAGCTTTCTAATCTTTACTTCTGTAAAAACCGACATACACTCACATCCTTTAACGATTTTTTATCAACTGGCTACCCACAGAGAACCTACTCAAATGGGTAGCCAGTACACTTATTCGCTATTTTGGTAAAATAACTTCTACTTCTGAATGTGGACGTGGGATAACGTGTACAGATACTAGTTCACCTACATTTTCTGCTGCTGCTGCACCTGCATCTGTCGCAGCTTTAACCGCACCAACATCTCCGCGAACCAAGACAGTCACCAAGCCGCCACCAACTTGTTCTTTACCAACAAGGGTAACGTTAGCTGCTTTGACCATTGCATCTGCTGCCTCAATCGCGCCAACCAAGCCGCGTGTTTCTACCATTCCTAGTGCATTTGCGTTTGCCATTGTTATTTCCTCCGATTTTTTATTCTTCTTCTTTTTTAGCTTGAGGTAAAATTACTTCTACTTCTGAATGTGGACGTGGGATAACGTGTACAGATACAAGTTCACCTACATTTTCTGCTGCTGCTGCACCTGCATCTGTCGCAGCTTTAACCGCACCAACATCTCCACGAACCAATACGGTCACCAAGCCACCACCAACTTGTTCTTTACCAACAAGGGTAACGTTAGCTGCTTTGACCATTGCATCTGCTGCCTCGATTGCGCCAACCAAGCCGCGTGTTTCTACCATTCCTAATGCGTTTGCACTTGCCATTGTTATGACCTCCAAAAATTATTTTTTAATGACTTAATTTAGCTAATACTTGTTTTACAAGTAATTCAACAAGCTCATCTTCGTTGGTACTTGAAGTTGGACCTGAGCTTATATTTGTATCAGTTGTTGTCCCTCTATAACTATCCATTAGATTTTCAGCTTTTAAGAAATCTGTGTATTCAGATGTTCCGTAAGCAACACGACGGATATTATAAAGGTTATGTGGGCTCACGTTATCAGATGTAGCACTGCCTCCAACTGCACCACAACCTAATGTAAAGGCTGGGAAAAGACCTGTTGTACCTCCGACACCTCCAAGCGCCGCTGGCGTATTCACAAGCAAGCGTGATACTGGTTTTTTCAAAGCGAACTGACGGATAATGTCATCATTCTTAGAGTGGATGGATAAGGTATGTCCAACCCCTTCATGATGCAGAATTTTAATACTTAAATCACAGGCTTCTTCCCATGTTTTTACCGTATAGAAACCAAGAATTGGAGCCAATTTTTCCATAGAATATGGTGCATCTTTTCCAACTCTACACTCTTCTGCAATCAAGACTCTTGCGTCTGCTGGTACAGAGATACCTGCTCGCTCAGCAACAATTTGTGGTGTCTTACCAACCATTTTCGGATTCATTGCACCGCTTGGAAGGATGATAAACTCTCCCAATTTTTTAGCATCAGCAGGTGGTAAGAAGTAAGCACCTTGCTTTTTAAATTCTGCGATAACAATGTCTTTCATGTCCTCTTCAACAATGACAGATTGCTCAGAGGCACAAATCACACCATTATCAAAGGTTTTAGATTCAATTATATGACGTACCGCAGTTGGGACATCTGCACTGCGTTCGATAAAGGCTGGACCGTTACCTGGTCCTACGCCAATCGCTGGTGTTCCGGATGAATAGGCAGCCTTAACCATGGCTGTACCACCCGTTGCCAAAATAAGATTTGTATCTTTGTGGCGCATGAGCTCATTAGTTGCCGCAATGGAAGTTTTTTGGATAACACTGATAGCTCCATCTGGACAGCCAGCTGTTTTAGCAGCGCGTTTAATAATCTCAACAGTTTCAACAATACACTTCAAGGCGCTTGGGTGTGGAGAAAATACAATACTGTTTCCAGCCTTCAAGGAGATGAGGGCTTTATACATGACAGTAGAGGTCGGGTTTGTCGAAGGAATCAGACCAGCAATCACACCAACTGGTACACCAACTTCGATAATCTTTTTCTCTGTATCTTCGCGCAAGATACCTACAGTCTTCATATTCTTGATATGCTCCAGAAGCACCTTTGAAGCCACTGTATTTTTGATAACTTTATCCTGCCAGCGACCAAATCCAGTTTCTTCAACAGCCATCTTAGCCAGTCGCTCACGCTCGTCATAACAGGCTTTTGCGACGACTTTGACAATCGTATCAATCTGTTCTTGGGACATCTGCGCTAGTTCACGTTGAGCAATTTTTGCTTGGCGAACAAGGTTGCGAACTTCCTGTATTGATACTAAATCCTTATCTTCTAAGTACATTCAGTATTACTCCTTTCTAGAGAGTTCCATCAAGGCTTGGACAAGCTGACGCTTGTTAGCAAATTTTATTTCTTTTTTGCTTAATTGAATATCTTTTTCACGGTAGGCTATACTTCTGAGTTTGACAACTTTTAATTTTTCCAGCTCTGTTTGTGAAAACTTAGGAACAAAAGGTGTTTCAACCGCTTCCTCTTCTATGCTTGTAGGTATTTCCGCTACTTCCGTAGTTTCAGTAGCTTCTTCATTAACTAGCTCTGTCCTTTCTGATGGCTCAGGGCTAGCTACAAGATTTGCAGAAACAGCAACCTCTTCCTTCGATTGTGCGAGAGGCACAGCTTGCTCTACGGCAATAGCTCGCTCTTCGACTGGAAGAGGCTCTTCTTTTTTGAGTTTCTTCTCAGCCCTAATCAGCTTTTCAGTTTGCTCATCCATGCTAGCAATGACATGGCTACCACGATAAAAAGATTTATTTTCGAGTTCTGCGACTGCAGCAGCTACTGCTGCTTTTACAGCGCCAACATCTCCTGTGATATGTACGGTATTCAAACCAGATTTGATTTTCTCAATATTGATAATGGAGACATTGGCTGCTTTTACAGCTATATCGGCAGCTACAACAGCACCTAGATACCCTCTTACTTCAATTAGTCCTAGTGCTCTTTTAGCCATCTAATCCCCCTTTTAATAATTCTTAGGATTGCTTGCAATAGAGATAACTGTTCTTGCAAAGGCATCACAGGCAGCCCTACAAGCTGATTGAGAACCCACCAATAGACCTCCAGCAAAGTTTGTTTCGCTTGGCGGACCATAGAAGGCACCAATGGTTACATCGGAAGCTTTTAGAGCCGCATCTAGACCAACCATGGCTTCTGCTGGTGGTGCAATCAAGTAGGCAATGGCGGTTCCTTCATCTGCATTTGCACCTTGTGAAAGATATGAACCCGCACGGGAAACACAATGAGCAAAATATGGGATAGTATTGTCATCATTAGCACTATAGAAGCTTGCGCCATTTTCAATTTCATAAATGGCAACATCCAAGCCACTCCGAACTTCTTCCGGAGTTGGACCTGCTAAGATACCAATGACTTCACCAGCCAATTTAGTTGATGCATTCCCAGCACCCGCGTACATACTTCTAGCGTAAACCACTTCAACATCTGCAGACTTGGTTGCTTCATCCAGTGCAACATAGGTTACGTCATCACAATCTGAAGTAATAATTCCCAAACTTCGATGATGAGGTTTTAACTCCAAAGAAGCAGCCAGACTGGCATCAACATTGGAAATAAGTAGAGCACTAAGAACAGATGCTCCCAAACGTTCGTTTATCACAATAGGACCTCCTTTTTATTTCAAATCAACACCTGATTTTTTATTGTCCAAAATCTTTTTAATGATTTCCGCAACATATGCCCCTGCCTCTACCGCAGGAGTTCCACCTTTGTGAATATTGGATACAACAGTCCGACGTGATTCGGGCATCCCCATCGTTGGTCTATAGGCCAAGTAGGCACTCATCGATTCTGCTGTTACCAATCCTGGACGTTCGCCAATCAAGATACAAACAACTTCTGCACCTGTCAATTCTGCAATGTGATCCATAGCTCCAACACGAGAGTGTTTGATAAAGAGTACTTCATCAAATTCTAGACCAAACATTTTCAAACCTTGCTTCAAAGCTGGAAGGAAATCTCTTACGTTTGCTTCAATGGCTGATGAGCTCAATCCATCTCCAACAACGATTTGAACTTTGGCATTTTTCTTACAGCTATTTTTGATAATTTCTTGTTGATCTACTGGGAAAATTCTTCCCAAATCAGGTCGAGTTAGGTACTCATCCTTAGAAGAAGCCTTGGTATGGACAGGAATAAAGCCCATCTCTTTGACAAAATCTTCTGAGACATAGGAGAATACTGCGTCTTGAGCTGCAGCATGGTCTGCTCTAAAGCGCAGAATTGTTTGTGTTTTATAGCGATTACCTGCTCTCCACAAACCTAAACGAGCTGGCGTGAATTGTTTAATCTTGCGATAAGCCTCTTCATTGATTGCGTTTGGAATAAGGAATTGTTTCTGAATATCCACCTCGGTAATATCAGGAATGATTCCATCTTCAATTTGGCTATCTTCTTGCTTTGGTAGATTTGAAGAGGAAGACGTGTCCATTTTTTCTGGTACAACTGGAGTTTCAGTTATTTCACTCAAAATGGAACGAATCATTTCTTTTAATTCTAGTTCATTCACAGTAACTTCCTCCTATAGTTTTGACTTCATAAAGACTGAGCCATCACCACCAATTTCAGTCAGATGACCATCTTTCATTAAGCCCATATTTTCCATCCAAATTTCAAATTCCTTGATTGGTCGCTTGCCTAACAAGTCGCGCATGGTAGCGGTTTCATGATAGCCAGTTGTTTGGTAGTTCAACATGATATCATCACCATGTGGAATAGCCATGATATAGTTGACACCTGCTGCACCAAGGAGAACAAGTAGGTTTTCAGCATCGTTTTGATCGGCTTTCATATGGTTGGTGTAACAGATATCACAACCCATTGAAATACCTGTCAATTTACCCATGAAGTGGTCTTCTAAACCTGCACGAATAACTTGTTTGGAATCGTAAAGGTACTCTGGACCAATGAAACCAACTACGGTATTGACAAGGAAAGGATCAAAACGTTTGGCAAAACCATAACAACGTGCTTCCATAGTTACTTGGTCAGCTCCATGATGGGCATCTGAAGACAACTCTGATCCCTGACCAGTTTCAAAGTACATGACGTTTGGACCTGCTGCAGTTCCGACTTTCAAGGCTGTATCACGAGCCTCTTGAATGATTTTAGCATCAAAACCAAATGCTGTATTTCCTTTCTCAGATCCAGCAATAGACTGGAAGACCAATCCTGTCGGAGCTCCCTGATTCATGGCCTCAATTTGTGTCGTTACATGGGCCAGCACACAGTGCTGAGTTGGGATTTTATACTCTTCAATGAAGTCATTGAACTTATGCAAAATCCGTTTGGTACTTTCTACCGAATCATCTACTGGGTTCAAACCAAGTAAGGCATCTCCACAGCCATAAGCAAAGCCTTCCATGGTTGAAGCCATGATTCCATCAGGATCATCCGTTGTGTGGTTAGGCTGCAAGCGAGATGAGAAGGTACCTGGAACACCAATGGTAGTATTTGCAGTCTTAGTAATGACAATCTTTTGCGCTGCTACAATCAAGTCTAAGTTTGTCATGAGCTTAGCAACAGCTGCAACCATTTCTGAAGTTAAACCACGTGACAACCATTGAATATCAATATTTGTTGTTTTATTATCAAGAATCCACTCACGCAGTTCTTCAACCGTCCAGTTTTTGATTTTTTCATAGGTTCGAAGATTAACATCGTCAATGATAATGCGCGTCACTTCATCCTCTTCATAAGGAACAACTGGGTTATTAAACAAATCAGAAAGTTTAAGCTGCGCCAAAACAACCTTAGCTGCTACACGTTCTTCTGCAGACTCTGCAGCAACGCCAGCCAAATGATCTCCTGATTTGAATTCATTAGCCTTGGCCAAGACTTCTTTAACAGAATGAAATTCATAGACTCGACCAAATAACTTCGTTTTTAATATCATTAAATTTATCCTCCTTTTGATATTGACTACTTAACTAAATACGAGGGTTTTTACAACGACTGGTAAAACCGATCCTTCGATTAGCGGATTGCCAATATCAATGTAATCTCCATTTTGCACATCAACTGAATCGATACAAACAAAAGGATAATCTTTAGGCAACAATGCAAACAAGCTTTGACCAAGTACCTTTGCCATGTCTTCCTTGACAACAACCAACAAAGGAATTCCTCGGTCAATACTATCTTTCATCCCTTCCAGAATAGCCTGAGCATATTCTTGTACTCTTACAAAACTTGGACTCTTTATACCATCTAAGGCCAGCGCTAATTCCTGCACTTCATTTTCAAGCATGAACCAACGGCTTTTTTCCTTAATGGCCTCTGCCAGCATTTGCTGCGACCCCATCTCATCTTGACTAGATAATTTTAAAACTGGGATATTCTTGATTGGCAAAATTTTTGAAATATATGTAATCGTACTACCACTTACCTCTGTCGTATGGCTTCCAGCACCAACTACTGTAGCCCGAATGGTTTCAACTGACTCAATTACCTTCTTGTCTGAAAAGATTTTCGATTGTGCTAGCGCTTTTCCAAGTAGTATCCCTATATCACCATAGTGAAAATCACTAACAGAAGGATCCGCTTGGAAAATTGCATCAGCAACTCCCCCTGAGAACGAAACACACTTGACAGGATAATCCAGTTTCAACCCATGATTAGTCTGAAGTAACTCATAGTATGGACTATTTGTATCTAGACCCAAACTTTGTTCCAGTACAGATACCAAAATATCTATTAAGCGTTCTAGATCTGGACCATTAAGTTGAGCCCCTACTGCCAATTGTAATTTTTCTTGGCTAATAATTTCTTGGAGTTTTGGAGCAATATAGATAATTTTGTGACTATTAGGTTCAATTTTCACAAGCCTGCCACCAATATCAAAGCACGCTGTATCAATCAAATCACCCTCTCGGTAAACAGAGATATTGGATGTTCCACCACCAATATCAATATTTGCTACAGAAGTGTGATGTTCCTGAGAGTACTGATAGCTACCAGCTCCCTTTCCAGAGATAATACTCTCTAAGTCTGGACCGGCAGTAGCAACAACAAAATCACCAGCATAGCCACTCAAAGCCTCTAAGACTTGACTAGCATTATCCTTTCTAGCTGTTTCACCCGTTATGATGACAGCCCCCATCTGAATCATATCTTTAGAAATACCTGCTTTTTGGTATTCCAAGCGGACAAATTCTTTTATAGACTCAACATCTATCAAAAGATTTTCAAAGATGGGAGTAAAGATAATTTCACTCCTATATAGAACCTTCTTATCTGTTATATAGACACGTGGAATAGTGAAAACGGAGGCAATATTCTCCACAGTCAATTCAGATAACACCAGTTGGGTCGTAGCAGTACCAATATCAATGCCAACACTTAAAATCTTATCGGACATCACCTTACCTCCAAAAAAAGACACTTAAAGAAATGCTAATAGAACTCGTCTATTATCACTCTTCAAGCGTCATTGCTTTTAGGCTTACATCATTGTCAGCCTCTTCTATTCGATTAGCATCCTGTAACACTGCTTACTATCACAGGACTTGGTTCACTGTATTGTATATCTATTATTAAAAATCATCATGCATAACCAACAATTTAGCAATTTCCACCATAGGAACTCGCTTTTGCATACTGATGGTTCGAATATGCTTAAAGGCTGCTGATTCTGATAGATGATCACGGGACATCAATAAGCCTTTTGCTTTTTCAATGATGATACGGTCATTGATTTTCTTCGTCAATTTAGCCATTTCATTGGTCAAGTGCTGAAATTGTCTGCCTTTTGCAATACATACTTCAACCATAGGAATCAATGATTTAGCATCAAGAGGTTTTACTAAATAACCACTAACACCATATCTTTTGGCTTTCTCGATATACTGTTCATCACTTTGGGTAGTTAACAAGAGAACACTATAGGCCAGATTATCATCCAATATTTTTTTACAGGCTGTTAATCCATCCAAAAGAGGCAGTTGGATAGCCATCACAACTAAATCCGATCGGTATTTTTGACTTAATTCAATTGCCTCGAAACCGTCGCTAGCCTCTGCAACAACTTCAAAATCAGCCTTTTCCAATATTTGTCTGACATCACGTCTAACCATTGGATCATTGTCTGCTATTAGTATTCTACCTTTCATACCTACCTCTTCTGACAACTTATGTCCGTGTTACAACTGTACTTGAAAAATGAAGAATCTCCTCCAAGCCTTGTAACACAGCTACTAGGGCTGCCTCCACAGAAGAAACATCTCCTGTCATAACAACAGAGCCACTAAATCGATCGACAAAACCTATCTGTACATCCGCTGCTTTGGTCGCAAGATCTACTGCAATGATGGAAGCTTCGCTCGGAGTAATTGTCAGTATGCCAATGGCTCCTTTTTTATCGACTAGCAAACCAAGTTTTTCATAAATAACTTCATCAGGATTCGCAATGAGATGGGCCAAGGTTATCTGCTTCCCCGGAACATACTCTTGTATCATTCTCTGTTTTTCTTCCAGTTCGTCCACCTTCTTTCAAGTAGAAGTTCCGATAACGTCCTAGTTAGTATATTATAACACGAAGTAGGGTAATTATCAACATAATTCTAGAAAGCATTTTCCAAAACTGCCAAAGCTTCTTCCGTGCTCGGTTGTCGTGGATTTGTCGCTGTACACTTGTCAACTATAGATGCTGCAGCGATTTCTTTCTTGTATTGATTGAAGTCACTAATAGTCACTCCATATTCTCTCAAGGTCATCGGTAAATCAAGCTTCCGTTGCAATCTTTTTACCGCATCAATCAGCTGTCGTACACCTAAAACAGGACTTGTAGCACTGCAACCAATTAGTTTTGCAATTTCTTGGTATCGGATAGCTGTTGCTCTATCACCGTCACCTAGTCCACGAGCACTAATATTGGCATTATACTGAATGACATATGGCATTAGAATGCTATTTACTCGGCCATGAGGGATATGAAATTTTGCACCTGTCGCATGGGCTAAACCATGATTCAGTCCTAAGGAAGCTGTATTAAAGGCCATTCCTGCCAGAGTTGACGCAACATGCATTTTCTCACGTGCCACTGAATCGTTTCCATTTTGGTAGGCTTGAGGTAGGTATTGGAAAACTAATTTAATGGCCTTTTCTGCAAGAGCGTCTGAGAAATCTGTAGCATTCGTTGACACATAGGCTTCAATAGCGTGGGTCAGGACATCCATCCCCGTATCTGCTGTAATGTTTCCTGGTAGAGATGATACTAGACAGGAATCTAAAATAGCTACATCTGGTAATATTTCCCTAGAAACCAAGGGATACTTGATTTCTTTTTGCCTGTCAGTAATGACGGCAAATTCCGTCACTTCCGAACCAGTACCGCTGGTTGTTGGGATAGCAATTAAAGTCACATCTGTAAACACAGCCATTTTTTTACCGAAATAGTAAATAGCCTTAGCTGCATCAAGAGCCGAACCACCGCCAATCGCAAGGATGATACTGATTTTTTGACCTCCCACAGACTGAATCCCAGCAATAATGGTTTCAATCGGTGGATCTGGTACAATATCATCAAAAACATGACTCTGATTGCTTGAATCCAGATAACTTAATACACTATCCAACTGACCAGTTTGTTTTAGGAAGGGATCTGCAACAACTAAGATGTGCTCATTCTTATAACTTCTTAGCTGTTCTAGAGCACCCTCTCCTATGCACAATTCTGTTTTATAGAAAATCTTGTACATTTCTTCTCCTTTCTATGTAACTTTTCCATAAAAATAAGCCATATGAAAACAAGACTAGAACTCTCCATTAAGTCATAGTCATTTCATATAGCTACATTGCTTATTGATAAGTACGCCTTTGTACCACGAAAAAATTATAACATAAAGCCATTAACATATCAATAGAAATAATGATTTTTCTTGGTATTTTTATTAACTTTTTTTGCTCCTTGCACCCTTACCTAAATGACTACCTATGAACCTGTGCCCCTCGTTCAGTACTTCTATCTATGACTAGTTTTCAAGCTACCCAGCATTCATCTTCTTTTTATATTTCCATCAAAATCTGCCTTGATGAATGACAAAATGCTCTCCTATAGCAAAGCGAGTTATGGATGGATAGAGCTTCTCAATTTCCATCATTTTGATACAAATTTGTTGTCAAACTGGCGAAGATAGGTTATAATAATAATGCTAGAAATTGATTTTAGTACTTTTGAAAGCATGGAAGTTTGGTGCAAATCCAACGCGGTCCCGCCACTGTGATAAGCTTTGCTTTAAGTCAGGTCTTTGGTTTCAAATTTTAGTAGATGTCACGCCTCGATGTAAGGTGTGTTGTCAGTTTGGAGAGCGCATTGACTGCGGCATGTTCCATTATTGGCTCTACGTGAAGTACCTTTCATTTTCTAAAGGTAGAAAAACTACCTTACTGCAATGGAGCAGGGCCGATAATCGGGAAAGCCACAGTTAATCAATGATGCTTAACAGACTATACAAGGATGTATAAATGCTTTCTTAACATAAACTACAAACCACCCTTGATTTTTCAAAGGTGGTTTTTTCTTGTTCTAATCCAACTTTGCTTCTGCTTCTCTTCGTTTTTTGATCAGAGTCCCCATCCTTAAGGAATCTTCACTATAGTAGCGATAGTGTCGACCTGAACCATCACCGATATAGCTGATAGGTGAAAACTCATGGCCCTTAAAATCACCATTTTCATCAAGTAGATCTTCTTCTACCACTCTACGTGTTACTTTTCCGATGATATTGGTCAATTTGCCACACTCCACCAATTCAACGACTTCACATTCGATTGAAATGGGGCATTCGTTTACCAAGGGAGCATCGACAGTTTCTCCAATGGAATAGGTCAAGCCTGTCAAAGAAAATTTATCTTTTCGACTATTAAAACCCGCAATTTCTACTTGTTCAATCAAGTTTTCTCTAGGAATATTAACAGTAAAGTGACCATGTTTGCTGATTTCAGTCACTGCATTTCCCTTTGTTCTCATGCCAATAACCATCATGCTCCCCAAGGAATAGACTGAACTGGAGGTCGTCATATTATAGCCGTGCACATCATCTTTATACCCCAGAAAGAATACTGGAAAGCCAAAATATAACTTGCGTGTTTCAAACGTTTTCTTCACCTTTTTCTCCTCTATGCTGCTTATTTCTTGAAATTATTGTTTCCCTTCCAAATAATCTCGTAGGGAATTGACAAATGCTGTCGGGAGCTTCAATTCTTCTTGTAGATCATCTCGATAGCGGGTTATGACTTCTTGTTCTCGTCCTTGAGAAATTTTGATAGGCCAGTCTGGGTCTAAGAGCATGGCCTTACCTACAGAGAAGAGCGGTATATCTTCTGCGAGAATCCTTTCCACATCTTGACGGGTCTGAATACCGCCAACTGCAATCAATGGAACTCGCCCATTGATTTTTTTTATGACCGAGTAAATAATAGGCTCCGCTGCCTTAGGATTGCGAAGAGAAGGTCGAAAAACATGACTTAATGACAGATGTAAATAGTCAACGCCCAACAAAATCAGTTGCTCTATCAGCTGTAAACTATCCCATAAGTCAATACCTGGATCTTCAATCTCTTCTGGGGAGAAACGATAACCAACCAAAAATGGTCTATCCGCCTCTTCTTTGACTAGTTTTTTCACTTGTTTAACCAGAGTCTTGGCAAACCGCATACGGTTATTCAGACTGCCTCCCCACTTATCCTGCCGTCGATTGGAATGAGGTGAAAGGAATTGCTGGATTAAATAAGTATTGGCCCCATGTAGCTCCACTCCATCAAAACCAGCTTTGATGGCTCTTCTGGTTGCATCAAGGAAGGCTTGTAAGATTTCATCTACTTCCAGATTCTTCAGAGAACGTGGCTCCACAACATTGCCGTGCGAGCCAATAACAGCACTAGGGGCTACTGGTTTTCCTTCAATTAGAACTGGAGGAACCATGCGGCCTCCATGATAAATTTGCAAGACCGCCAAAGCTCCTTGGTCTTTGATAGCTTGAGCCAAGCGGGCCAAGCCGTCAATCTTATCATCTTCCGCGACGCTAAAGCTATCCCTGAACGCCTGCCCTTGCGTATGGACATAGGCACTACCTGTAATGACCATGCCTACTTGGCCAGAACGACGAGTGTAAAAGTCAATATCGTCTTGTGATACATAGCCTCCCGGTTGACAGACACTCAAGGTCATTGGAGCCAGTACCACTCGATTTCTAGTGTACAGCTGATCTGTCAGCTGTACAGAATCATGAATTGTTTTTATCATCTACAACCTCTTTTCTAAAAGATATGCAGTAACATCTGTTTCTTCTTTTTCTACAACTGTCACAGTCCCTTGTGGGAAATCGATATCCCAAAATAATGCCGATGGATCTACTAAACGTTGGTAAATCAGCCTTAAAACACCTAAGTGAGCAACAAGAGCCAGTGAGTGCCTTGGGTGTTCATTAACCAATCTGTCAACTTCATTCCAAACACGGTCTTGAAATTCCCCAAAAGCTTCCGCTTCTGGCGGTTTGTAGGTAAATGGTGCAGCTAACCAGGCCTCCCATTCCAGCGGAAATTGTTCTTGAATCTGGTCAGCAGTCAAGCCTTCCCACAATCCGAAACCTTTTTCATCAAAGTTTTTTAATGGAATTGGAATACTAGCCGGAAAGACAAGTTGGGCTGTCTCATGACTGCGCCTTAAAGAGCTGACATAGACCTTGTCAACAGGAATATCCTGCATCAGAGTATGTAAGATCTGAGCCTGCTCTTTCCCCCTTTGATTGATGGAAACATCCAAGCTTCCGTAAAAACATCTTTTTTTGTTCAAATCGGTTTCACCGTGACGCATAAGGTAGATTTTCATATGATTAACCCAATAATAAATAGGAGTTGAGCCACTTCTACAAAGGCTCCTAAAGTATCACCCGTGTGGCCGTCTATTTTTTGATAGACAAATCGCCGATAGACCTGGGAACCAAACAAGACGAGTCCATATGCAAGCAAGCCTTTATAACTAAAGACATAAACCAGGCTGACTAGTGGTAAGAGCTGAGAAAGGAAAATTTGACCACTTGTCGTACCTGAGAAAAAATTACCCGTACCACCTTCAGCCCGTGCATAGCGCATGTGATAAAGTTGCAGGGTTAGGCCAGCCTTCCCAATCATCGCCAAGGCTGCCACTATAAACCAGGTCGGCTCAGGAAGATAGGGATAGACCACCAGCATCAGAGCATAGTAAAGAATCAAGGCCAGGACACCATTGCTACCGATACGACTATCCTTCATGATTTCCAGCATTCTATCCTTTTTTCGCGAGGAAAAAAGTCCATCTGCAGTATCTGCCAAGCCATCTAAGTGAAATCCTCCCGTCAGCAAGACATCAAAGAGAAAGCTAAGACACCATGCGACTATCCCTGGTAAAACTAGCTGAGCTAGAAAATAAAACAGTCCTGTTATACTACCTAGCAAGAGACCAAATAGGGTCAGATAGGGAACTCCTTTTTGGATATGAGCAATATCCACTTCCTTGTTGATAGGAATTCGGCTAAAAAATTGTGTGTAAATAATCAGTGCATTTATCATTTTAAGCGTTGAGCAAGGCCACAAATCACCAGATAAACCTCACTCGCCTCCTTCGCTAAAAACTGATTTACCTGTCCAAGTAGATCGCGGAAATACCGTCCCAACTTGGTATCTGGAACGATACCCAGTCCAATTTCGTTGGTGACAATGTAGAGCTGACTCTCTGTTGCCCCATGAGCAAGTAGGATGTCCTGCCATTGAGCATGGATTTGCTGGCTGATAAAAGCCTGTTCTTCCTTGCTTAGGAAGTTGGCATCCTCCATGGCTATTTTCTCAGGAAAGTAAGTTTCAACCAGCTGAAAGAGGAGATTGGTGGTCAACATGGTGGCACAGTCCAGCAAGTAGTAGTCGTAGGTTTGGTCTTTCAACCAGGATCCAAGATCAGCAAACTGTTCATGTGTCGTCCAGGACGCTGGCCGGCGTTCTTGGTGAAGTCGGACTCGCTCCTGCCATTCACTGTCGGTGCCTGAACTCATTCCTGTCGCTATATAACAAACACGATCTTTCTTCCAGAGCTGCTCTTCAGTGAACTGCGATTTGCCACTTCGAGCTCCTCCAGTTACCAAGACAATTTTACCCATATATTTCTCCAAAAACAGTATCAAAGGCCTGCAAGGTGTGATCAATATCTTCCTTGGTATGAGCTGCGGACATGAAATTGGATTCATACTGGGAAGGTGCTAGGTAAATCCCCTGTTTGAGTAAGCCTGCATGGACACGAGCAAAGACTTCCTGGTCGCTAGCTTTGGAATCTTCAAAATTCCGAACAGGATACTCGTTAAAGAAAAAGCCAAACATGGTGCCAACTTGTACAACCTGTAAGGGAATCCGATACTTGACAGCCAAATCTTTCAAGCCTTGGCAAAGCTGACTAGTTCGTTCTTCCATATCCTTAAAGATGTCCGGTGTCAAGGACACCAAGGTTTCATAGCCAGCTGTCATAGCAATTGGATTTCCTGACAAGGTACCTGCCTGATAGACCGCCCCCATGGGAGCGATATAGTCCATGTATTTCTTCTTACCTCCAAAGAGTGCCATTGGGAATCCTCCGCCAACAACCTTACCAAAGCACAACAAGTCTGGCTCCACACCATACAAACCCGTAGCTCCAGCATAACTAGCCCTAAAACCTGTCATCACCTCATCAATAATAAACAAGGCACCGTATTGACTGGTGAGCTCACGAATGGCTTGAATAAAGGCCTTGTCTGCCTGAATCAACCCCATATTTCCCGCCACAGCTTCGATAATGACACAGGCGATTTCTGAGCCCATTTCTTCAAAACAGGCCTGAAGGCTAGCCTTATCATTATAAGGTAACGTAATAGTATCTTGAGCAGTTGCTTCTGTCACGCCAGGGGAATTTGGCAAGCCAAAGGTGGCAACCCCAGACCCTGCTTGAACGAGGAAGGAATCACTGTGACCATGGTAACAGCCGACAAATTTAACGATTTTATCCCTCTGGGTTACTCCACGTGCCAATCGAATAGCACTCATGGTAGCTTCCGTCCCCGAACTGACCATTCTCAGCCGTTCCAAATAGGGAATTCTCTCCTGCAGGTGCTGGCCCAAACGAGTTTCCAAGGGACTTGGAGCTCCAAAACTGGTACCGCATTCCACGGCTGACTTGACCGCTTCAATAACTCTATCTTCTGCATGACCTAGAATCATTGGTCCCCAGGACAGGACATAGTCAATATAGCGATTTCCATCCACATCATAGAGATAGGCACCCTTGGCCCTGTCAATAAATACTGGATTTCCCTCCACGGCCTTAAAGGCTCGAACTGGACTATTGACTCCGCCTGGAAAAACGGCTTGGGCTTGTTCGAATGCGAACTTAGATTGTTGAGTCTGCATCATCTTATCCTTCCTCTTTTAAGTAGCGGGCTACGTCTTTGGCAAAGTAGGTGATGATCAAGTCTGCACCTGCCCGCTTAAATCCTGTCAAGGTCTCAAGGACAACTGCCTTCTCATCAATCCAGCCATTTTGAGCTGCAGCTTTAATCATGGCGTATTCTCCACTGACATTGTAGGCAACTAAGGGAAGTTTTGTTTCCTGCCGTAATTCCCGCAGTATATCCAAGAAGGCTAGACCTGGTTTGACCATAAGGAAGTCAGCCCCCTCTTTCTCATCGCTCAAGGCTTCTCTCAAGGCTTCTAAACGATTGGCTGGATCCATTTGGTAGGTCTTCCGATTGCCGAACTTTGGAGCACTCTCACCAGCATCGCGAAACGGTCCGTAAAAGCTAGAGGCAAACTTAATGGCATAGGACATGATGGGAATATCTTCAAAACCTGCCTGATCCAGTCCCTGACGAATAGCCTGGACATAGCCGTCCATGGCGTTGGAGGGAGCAATGATATCCGCCCCCGCTCTTGCTTGACTAATAGCAACTTCTGCCAAGCGTGTCAAGGAAGCATCATTGTCCACCTCCTGACCTTTTAACAAACCACAATGTCCATGACTGGTAAATTCACACAGACAAGTATCTGCGATCACAACAAGTTGAGGGAAGTGTTCTTTGATTAGGCGAATCGCTTCCTGAACAATGCCTGTTTCACAAGAGGCCTGGCTACCAATCTCATCTTTTTCCTTGGGAATGCCAAATAGAATGATACTCTTTAGCCCTAATTTTTCTACTTCTGCTACTTCATCCACTAACTGATGCAAGGGGAATTGATAAACTCCTGGCATGGATGCTACTTCCTGCTTGTCTTCAAGACCTTCTTTCACAAAAATAGGATAAATCAAGTCTGTGGTCAGTAGTTGGGTTTCCCTTACTAAATCGCGAATCCCTTCTGTCCTTCTCAGACGTCTGTGTCTAAAAAATACCATATCGTTTCTCCTTATCCATTATGGTTTCTAGCATGGCAGTGATAGAAGGCCTGTCTGGCATTAGGTCTACCTCATAGCCAGAGTCCATCACTGCCTGAGCTGTTGTCCTTCCAATGACTGCTATTTTATGGCTGGCAGGGAGCTTTTTTACTACCTCTGTAAAACTGTGCCAGGCAGATGGACTAGCAAAGGTCCAGATAACCCTATCCGTATTCAGATAAGTAGCCAGCTGAGCCTGACCTGCCTGATGGGCAACCGTGTCATACATCTCCCAAGCCAGCACAGAATGCCCTTCTTGCCTCAAACGCTCTGCGATACGAGGATTGGCCAAATGACTCTGAGGCAGCAAGATCGTTTGCCTTTCTAAGCCAAGGGCCAGCCACTCCTCTACAAAATCTTTTCCATACTGACTAGTGGACTCAAAAGTCACTTGCCGTCCTGCTTCCCTGATGGAACGACTGGTCTGCTCGCCAATACTGGCAATCTGTATGGCAGAGGGGAGATAAGGCAGAAAGCACTCAAAAGCTGTCGCACTGGTGCAGAACAGCCAATCAGAATTTTCCAACTCTTGCTGGACTTGTTGAGGCAGAGGATGGGCCTGAAAAGCTATCAGAGGAACAATTACTAGCTGGAAGCCAGCATTTTCAAAAGCTGCTTGCAAGTCCACATCTATAGCCCCATCTCTTGTTACTACAATCGTCGCTGTCATCTTGCTGGCTCAACCCCTAGCTGATTGAGTTTCTCCACGGCCTCTTTGGCCAACTGGAAGCCGTCTGAACCAGAGAGTTTGATTCGGTGGCAGATCTTCTCACTGTCGGCCAGCATGACTTCTAACTGATAGTCGGCTCCAACTTGCTTGGCCAAGGCAGCAATTGGAAAGGTGCAATCGGCACCCATTCCTCGTAAAAATTCTCGCTCAATACCGACACAGCTTTCGGTCTCAGGATGGTTTATGCCTGATAAGATATCCAAGACTTGCTGGTCATCCGCTCGGCATTCAATTCCCAGAGCTGCCTGGGCAATAGCAGGAAGATAAATGGATTCGTCCAAATATTCAATATCCAAGTCAGCCTGGCTGGTCCAGCCAAGCCGATTGATTCCCGCAACTGCTAAGACAATGGCGTCATACTGGCCGTCTCGGACCTTTTGGATACGGCTATCGATATTTCCACGAAGAGACTTGTAGACTAGGTCAGGCCGAACAGCCTCAAGCTGAACTTGACGGCGAAGACTACTAGTCCCCACTACTGATCCAGCTGGCAAGTTAGCCAAGGTCACACCAGCTTCTTTGAAAATCAAACAATCACGCACATCCTCACGCTCAGGACTGGCCCCAATCACACATCCCTCAGCTAGTAGCCCAGGAACATCTTTCAAGCTATGGACTGCAATGTCAATCTCTTTTTCCACCAGTGCCTTCTCAATATCTTTAACAAAAACACCTTTTCCACCGATTTTCTGAAGACTGACATGGACCAGCTTGTCACCTGTCGTCTTGTAGGGAACCAGTTCAAACTCAACATCGGGGTGTAAGGCCTTAAGGGCATCTACAACCATATTGGTCTGAGTTAGTGCTAGCTGGCTTTGCCGAGTTCCCACTCTAATTTTTGTCATAATCTTCTCCTAATCTGTCTGCTTTTAAGCCAAAAAGTTTACAAACCAAAGCAATGTCATAGTCTGAAGTTTCTCCGACAGACATTTCCTTGAGTTGTAAAATGGGCTCTCGAATCAACTGATTAACAATTCCCTTCATGTGTTTGGAAATTTGTTTCTGTTCCCTTTCGGTCAAATCAGGTATCTTCCGATTGATGCTTTCTAAGGTTGTGGCATGAATCTGCAAGGCTTTTTCCCTCAATTCACGAATAAGCGGAACAATCCCCAACTGCGCTTGCCACTCTTGGTATTTGACCAATTCTCCCTCAATTTCATCAACAATCCGTTCAGCAATTTCTCTTCTTTCTTCATGATAGACTTCCAGTTGATTGCTGAGATTCTCGATGGTATAGAGGGTCATCTGTTCACTGGGATGAACGGTCCTAGGTAGACAAAGGTCAAAGGCGATAACACTTTCTTTTAGCATGGTTGGAAAGAGAATGTAGCCACCTACTTTTACAGCTGAAAATACAACATCCGCAACCGCAACCGCTTCTTCCAGCTGGTCCCATCCAAAAGCCTGCACACGTTGGTCCTGCAGAAAATACTGGGCTTTGGAAACCGTCCGATTGACCAATCGAATCTGCTCAAATGGTTTTTTCAGCAAATACTTGGTCACCAATTGGCCGATTTCACCCAGGCCGATAACCGCTACCCTTTTTCCAGAATAGTCAAAATCCGTCTGCTCCAGCATTTGTACCGCTGTTAAGCCTATGGAAATCGGTCGAGCATTGATGCGGTATTCTTCATGCATTCGTTTGGCAAAGGTCATGACCTGCTTAAAGACTTGGTTTAAGATAACTCCAGTCGTCCCAACTGTCTGAGCTCTGGCAAAGGCCCGTTTCAACTGACCTAGAATTTGAGTTTCTCCTAAAATCTTCGATTCCAGGCCAATGGACACTCTCAACAGGTGTTCTAAAACCTGAGTACCTTCTTTAAAGATAAGACAGGATTCCAATTCTTCCGCTTCTAGCTGGAACCAATTCAATAAAAAGCGTTTGGCGTAATAGCGCCCCGTATGGAGCTGGTCCACCACTAGATACAGCTCTGTTCGATTACAGGTCGATACAATGACCGTTTCAAAAATACTTTTCTCTTGATTCAGTGCTTGTAAGGCCTGATTTACTTCATCATCGGAAAAATGTGCCCTCTCCAGCAAACTAAATGGCGTATTTTGATGGGTCAATCCAACATATAATAGGTCCATAACGTACTAACCTTTTCATTCTAACTCTTCTAACAATGCTTCTATTTTCTGGCGGATAGCCTTTGAATAAGCAGCTGAAGCACCATTTGTTGAAATCATGACAGAAAAACCTTTTCCCTTGGCCATTGCTACATTGTAAAAATCTGAATGGTTCTTGTCACCAGTATTGTTGACCAGTTGACTAGGTCCAGCATCCTCCATCACTTGCAGATTGACACTGGCTTGGTCGGTACAGGCAAAGGCTAATCTTGCACCCTCTAAATCTCCTTTTTGATAGGGCCTGGCAAGCCAGATCACTTGACTTACATCAATACTGGAATGTAGGTCCGGGCTAATCACTGTGACCAGGGCTCCCTCATCTAGTAAGCCCTTGATTTTTCTGGAGGCAACCTTGCCTCCACCTACTACAACAACCTTTTTTCCCTTTATGTTAATCATAACAGGATACATGCTCATGCCTCCTTTTTCCGACTTCGAAAAATCTTAGAGCTGCGTTCATAAACCGTATCAGCTACCCCTAGTCTAAAATTAACCAGGCGAGCTAGGACAAAAAAGTAATCTGATAGACGGTTGATATAGACCAGACCGACTGGATTTACCTTTTCTTCTATCTCCATTAAGGCTACCATCCGACGTTCAAGCCTTCTGGTAAGCGTTCTTGCCATGTGAAGAGAACTGGCAATCAAATGCCCACCTGGTATAATGAACTTCTCTAACTGAGGTGGCTGGTGCATATAGGCATCCATACGTTCTTCCAGCCAATTTACAGTAGCTTCTTCCTGCTTGTAGGGCCGCAATTCCCTCGGTGTAGCTAGGTCACTGCCACAATCAAAGAGCTGCTGCTGGATTTGCTCGCACTCCAGTCGAAGGTCGTCCAGTTCTGCGTATTCCCTCATCTCCGCAACAATTCTTCCAAGCAGGGAACATAGTTCATCCATAGTCCCGTAGGCTTCCACGCGCTCATGGGTCTTGGAAACTCGGTCACCACCATAAAGGCGGGTTTTCCCGCTATCTCCATATCCGGTATAAATTCGCATACATTTTCCCTTCCTAACGGTCAAGCTAAGATATCATAGATAGCTACCATGTCCAAAGATTCTCTCAAAATAGTTGCTAACTTATCATATTCTCTATCCTTTATGGTCTGAATGGCTTCTACTTGCTGATCAAGAGCTGGCAAGCCTTTTCTAATTCTTAATTGATTTAGGTAATCACGGGTCCATGCCAGATTGTCGAAAATACCATGTAGATAGGTCCCTTGAACCTGACCACCATGTCCAATAGCTCCGTCCTGGCGTTCCGTCTCTTCTCCATTTTGGAGGACAATGGTTGAAAATGGTTGGACACCGTCAGCCAAATAGGTTTCCCCCATGTGAATTTCATAGCCTTCTAAGCAGTAGTCCCCCTGCTTAGCTTGGACTTGAGTGGTGCACTTATTGGCTTGGAAGATGGTAGTTGTTTCCAATAGTCCTAGACCTGCCATTTCCCCAATGCTAGACTCCACACCAAGTGGATCGGAGAGTTGCTGACCTAATAACTGGTAGCCACCACAAATACCAAAAATAGCACTTCCTTCTTGGAAACAACGATGAATTTCTTTATCCAAGCCCGACTCGACCAAATAGACCATATCTTCAATGGTATTCTTACTTCCTGGTAAAATCACGAGATCTGGGTGACCAAGCTCATCACCTGGTCTGACATAGCGAACAGACACGTCAGGCTGCATTTCTAGACTATTAAAATCTGTAAAATTGGACATCCTATTCAGATTGATAATGGCAATATCCAAGTCTTTTTGAGGATTATATTTCCGGCTTTTTTGAACTAGGGCAACACTATCTTCACTATCGATGTTGATCTGGGCATAGGGGACCACACCCAAAACAGGAACCTTAGTCAAGTCCTCAATCATGTCGATTCCTGACTGAAGCAGGGCAACGTCACCTCGGAATTTATTGATAATTACTCCCTTGATTCGTTGGCGATCTTCCTCTGGCATGAGCATGATTGTCCCATAAATCGAAGCAAAGACACCACCCTTATCAATATCCGCTACCAAGATAACCGGTGCATCAACCAATCTAGCCATACCCATATTAACAATATCTCGGTCGTTCAAATTGATCTCAGCTGGGCTACCTGCTCCCTCAAGCAATATTATATCATTTTCAGCACTCAGTTCCTCATAAACTTCTTTGATCTTGGGAAGTAGCTCCTGCTTAAATTCATGGTACTCGACCGCATCCATATCCGTTAGGACCTGGCCCATGAAAACAACCTGAGATTTTCGGTCTGAGGTCGGTTTGAGAAGAACAGGGTTCATCCGAACATCTGGTTCAACCTGAGCAGCCTCCGCTTGAAAGACCTGGGCCCGTCCCATTTCTTGACCTGTTTTGGTGATATAAGAATTAAGGGCCATATTCTGTGATTTAAAGGGCACAACCCGCAGACCATCCTGCTTAAAAATACGACATAGCCCTGCTACGATAATACTCTTACCGGCATCCGAAGCTGTTCCTTGAATCATCAATGATTTTGCCATAGTCTTTTCCTAACCTTTCAAAAAAATCCTGTTCATTCTCTGCCAATGGGAGGCCCATTGCTAGATGTAATTTTACTAGCCAAGGTAAAGATAGGCGTGCCTTCTCTAAGATTTCCTCCTCTAAAAAGACACTGCCTACTTCGCCTTCCAAGACTAATTTCCCCTTATCAAGTAGATAAACGTAGTCGCAGCAATCATACATCAAATCCATATCATGACTGGTCAAGATAATTTTTGTTCCTTGCTTGGCCAATTTTTTCATCAGAAACATCATATGATTCCGACCACGCGGATCCAGCCCTGCAGTCGGTTCATCCAGAAGTAAATACTTGGGTTGTAAGGCTAAAACACCTGCAATCGCCACCTTTTTCTTCTGACCAAAACTCAAATAGTGAACAGGGCGATTTCGCAAATGTTCGATATGCATATCTTTTAACGCCTTATCCACACGCTCCTTTATTTCTGGCTCTGGATAGGAGAGATTACGAAGGGCCAGGGCCACATCATCTTCCACCACTGAGTAAAACAACTGTTGTTCAGGGTCTTGAAAAACAATTCCGACCTCTTGGCGATAGGCATACAGTGCTTTTTTAGAATAGACAAGCGATTTCTGTTGGTAATACACCCTTCCATCTTGTGGTTGGTAGAGGCCCATGATAACTTTCATCAGAGTAGACTTACCAGAGCCATTTGCTCCTAAAACACCGACGATTTGCCCCTTATCAAAGTCCATAGTTACATCTTCGAGGACCTTTCCAAAGTCTAGATTATAGGTGTAACTGATATTCTCCACACTTAGCATGATAACCTCCTAAGGATCAAAGCGAAATTCTAACATATCATTGATCTGTCGATTTGCTCTCATCAATCTAGTAAATAATTGACTAGCCAACAAACCCATAGTTTGATAGCTCTGCTTGACTGTTCCAAAACCAAATTTCAAATCAAGTGTATCTCGCATGACAAGAAATTCTTCCAAAAACATGAAGATAAAGCGATACATAAAGACAATTACTTCCAACAATTCATTTGGAATACGAAAACTTCTTAACAAGTCAATCAACTGTCTAAATGGTACAGTGAGAACAAAAAAGTAGGTAGACATCAAACAAGCATAACTTCTCACAAACACAGTAATGGTTTGATCTAGACTAGCACGAGTGATAACTGCATAGCCCTTCCACAAAGGTAAGGCTAGAATAAGATCCTTTGATGGAGATTCTTGAAAACTCACGGCCATGGTTACTAAACTGATAAAAACAAAAGGCAGGGTTAAGCAGAGCCATTTTGCATATGTTTTCCAGCTTAACTTAGCTACATAACAGGTTACTGGAAATAGACCAGCAATAAGGGCCCATTGCAGGCTAGGAATTCCTGTAAAAGAAATTCCTAGCAACAATAGGTAAATCCCTAATTTTACTTTGGGAGATAGCCCTACCAATCGATTCTGGTAGGCGTATTGATCAATGATTAACATATTTCTTTCCCTTGTGATAACCCAATACATAGGTAATAATACCCACACCAATGCTACCTTGTAGAGTGAAGAGTAAGCTCTCAATCTCACCACTAGCTGGTTCATAAATTGAAGCGAACCATGGTTCATAATCTGGATTAACCTCTGTAATGGCTACTTCAGCACCGCCATCCGAACCCCCAAACTCGGCGTCTTTAGGCGCTAAGAAGAAGGCACCAACAGCAATTAAGACACAGGTCAATAACAAGAAAATATTTTGCTTTTTCATCTTAGAATACCCCTACTTCTTCTTTTTTAGCATTGGCTACAACCAAGTTATACAATACTACTGACAAAAGACCTTCAATGATAGCGATTGGAATCTGTGTAACCATGAAGACACCCATAAATTTCATTGCAGCACCAACGACACCTGCTTGTGCATCTGGAAAGGCCAATGATAATTGTAGCGAAGTAGTTAAATACGTTGCCAAGTCAGCTACAAAGGCACAGAGGAAAATAGCCACGCGCTTATTGACTTTCATAGACAGAGCTAATTTATAGACAAAGTAACCGACAAATGGGCCTACGACTGCCATTGAAAATCCATTTGCTCCCAGAGTTGTCAAACCACCGTGAGCCAAGAAAAGAGCTTGGAAAAGCAAACAGATTGTTCCTAAAACTACCATGACACTTGGACCAAACATAGCTGTACCAAAGCCGACACCTGTTGGATGAGATGTTGAACCTGTTACAGATGGAATTTTCAGGGCTGACAGAATAAAGACAAAGGCACCTGACAAAGCCAAGCCAACCTTGCTTTCAGGATTGCTCTGAACCGATTTTTTTAGTTGGTACAATCCATATAGGAAGAATGGAGCGAAGATAGCAAACCAGAGCAAGGCATGAGCAGGAGGTAAATAACCTTCCATAATGTGCATGGCTGCTACTGGCGTAGCTGTAACTAGGGTCAACAAAGCAACAAGTGCTAAAAGATTCAATAACTTTTTCATGTTATTCTCCTTTAATTTTTTAATGTTTTTTGACTAACATAGTTGAGAAATAGGATAATGTTTCATCCTGAGAAAGATTGGCAATGCCACGACGAATCTCTTGTTGTTCTGTACTAGAACGACTAACAAGAATCGTTTTTTCAAGCAGATCAAACTGTTTTAACAAGGGAAGCACTTCAGCAAGATGATTGGCCACCTTCATGATAACAACCGTTTCATGTGTTGCTAATACAGCCTCTAAGTGGTGAACACCGGCAGTTGCTGGAACAACTGCAAAGGATTCCTCATCCATGACCAAGGGCAAGCCTACTTCTGCAGCGATACTGTTATAAGAGGTTATTCCAGGTATGGTCTTGGTTTCAATACGGTTTCCGATAATATCTAATAGATAACTATAGGTGCTGAAAACCATGGGATCACCGAGAGTGATAAAGCCTACATTCTTACCTGCTCGAACATCTTCAACAATTTCCTCAGCGATTTCTAGCCACTGACCTTCTTTATGTGACTTATCCCTTACCATTGGAAAATGCCGTTGCTTGATGGTCAAGTCTTCACTAACATAGGGACTTGCAATTTCTAGTGCTAAACTTTTGGTGCCTTTCTTGGCTTCGGGAGTATAAAGAATATCAAGCTCTCCAAGGATACGACTGGCTTTTACTGTTACCAACTCACTATCACCAGGACCAATCCCAATTCCATAAAATCGTGCCATAATCTACTCCTAGTCAATGATTTTGTGTAGATGTTGGATATACATATCTTGAATGGCTGGATACTCTCCTAGACCAATCAAATGTGGAATCACTTGATAACCCCGTTGACTGAAATAGGTATTCCAAGAATCTTCATCATCTGACACCATATCATTGGTCGCATGTTCACCAGCTACCAGCATGAAGGGGGCCAAATGAACTTCTTTGATTCCCTTAGATTTTAATTTCTCCTCAATCTGCTCAACAGGAGGATAGCTTTCCACACAACCAATGTGCACCTGACTACCAGTCAACATATGATCTAATGCCGCATAGGCCACAAAGGCATTGTGTTGGCTTCCATGGCCCATTAAAACAGTAGCTGCTTTTTCACCAAAATGGCCGTACTGGTCCATCAGAACTTGCTTGACTTGCTGATAGTCATCTTCACTGTGGAGCAAGGGCTGACCAACTTTTATGATGTCAAAATAAGATTGAAATTCTTTTGATTGATTCAAGATTTTTTCAAATTCAGACCCCGCAATAATGTGTAATGGCTGAATGTAAACTTCACGAATTCCTTCGTCTTTCATTTGTTCCAGAGCTTGTTTAACAGTTGGAATCTCTAGTCCCTCATTTTCCTTGATACGTCTCAAAACGACTGTAGAAGTATAAGCCTGATAAACCGCATACTGCGGAAAGGCCTCCTTGATGGCCTGTTCACAAGCTCCAATCGTTTTTTGTCTAGTTTCTGGATGAGTTGTACCAAAACTCACCAATAAAATAGCTTTTGTCATAGATTCTCCTTTATCAGAATGTCACGGCACTTGTCTCGAATCGCCAAAATAGTCGGCTGGTCCGTTTCAACAATATTTGAATAGCCAGCTTCCACCAGTTTATCTCGTGTTGTTTCTCCCATAACGATAATTGGCAGTTCTTGAAGGTCTAATCCTGTTTCTTCCACAAGAGTCACAAAATTAGCCGCAGCAACTGAATTTGGCAAGCAAACACAGTCAAGATTGGTCCAATCTTGAGGTCTTAATTCCTTATCAAATGCAAGACTATGGGTGACAAGAACAGGGTAGTCATATAAGCTTCTCAAATCTGCCAGCTTGTGTTCTGGAGCCACCAAATACCAAGAAGCATCAGTCTTTTCCAGTAAGTCCTTAATAGAAGGATCCTTACTTTGTGTTCCTTTTGCTACCAATAAAATCCCTGCTTCTTCCAATGTCTTAGCCGTATGGTGACCAATGGCTGCAAACTGAATATGGGAAAGGCTGCGTAAGTCAATTCCATCCTCCCTCAAACGAGATAAGAATAAAATCCAGCTCTGCGTATCAGTAAATACCATTCCATCAACTTTAGACCAATCTGGCAAATCAAAGGAAAGCTTATTAACCTGTGTACGACTTGGGAATTTAACCAAGGTCGCTCCATCATCTTTTAAGTAGACTGGCAATTTCCCGGTTGTTGAATCCTGTAAAAAGATTCGTTTACCATGCAAAGGAAGATGTTCATAGAAATTCAATTCCTTTCTAAATGAAACTACATCCCCAACTACAATGATAGATGGTGCCTTCATATCTTCTTTCAGGGCCAGTTCTTCAATGGTAGCCAAGGTTCCGTCTATCGAACGCTGGCTTGGATGGGTTGCCCATTCTACTATCGCTACAGGTGTATCCTTGGAAAATCCATGATGAACAAGTTCTCGTGTGATGACTGACAGATGTTTCATTCCCATTAAGAAGACTAAAGTACCTTTGAGCTGACTAATGGCTGCCCAGTTTAGACTTTCCATTTCATCCTGCAAGTGACCTGTAAAGACATGGAAGCTGGTTGCCTTATCCCTAAAAGTCATTGGGATTCCAGCATAAGTGGCACCTGCAATGGCTGATGTCACTCCTGGAACTATTTCAAAAGGAATTCCAGCCTCTACCAAGGCTTGCGCTTCCTCACCACCTCGCCCAAAGATATAAGGATCTCCACTTTTCAGTCGGACAACCCGCTTATTTTCCCTAGCTTGCTCAATGAGAATCTTCTCAATTTCTTCCTGCCGAATACAAGGCATTCCTGGTTTTTTTCCAACATCAATCAGCTGACACTTATCTGATAGATAGGAAAACAAATCCTGATTGACTAGACGGTCATAAACCAAAACATCTGCTTCTCGCAATCTTCTAGCCCCCTTGACCGTTATCAGTTCAACATCACCAGGTCCCGCACCTAGCAAACTTACAAATCCTGTCATTCTAACTCCTTTCACTGTTAAACTATTGGGCATTCGTTTTGAAATGCTTCTATTTGTAAATAATCTTTTAGTTCTTCTACGGAAGACACCTTCTTAGGATAATCCACCTTAGGCCTTGCGATGATAATGCAATCAACACCCAATTCTTGACAACCTGTGATTTTCTCACGAATACCACCAATACTGCCACTTTCTTTGGAGACAAAGGCTTGAGCCTTGGACCGTAAAATCAGTTCCTTGTTGCATTCCTTAGAAAAGGGTGCCTTGATGGCATCAATTTGATCCGCAACCATGCCCAATCGCTCGCAAGCCAGCAAAACCTCAGAAGTTGGAAGAACACGGGCCACAATTCGCACATCAGGTAAACCCTTAACAAAGAGTGGCAAGGTTTTACTTCCAGTTCCTAGATAAACAGTAGGGTAACCTTTTTCTTTTATCAGGGATATAGCTTCTTCTGTGGAATGTACCACTAGTGCTCCTGTCAAGTCACCAGTTTCCTTCCGCTCATACCGCAAGTAAGAAATGCCAGCAAGCTCTGCTGCTCTCATCGCCTCCTTGGAAACCAAATCTGCAAAAGGGTGGGTGGCATCAATGATTTCATCCACTTTGTGTTCTTGGACAAAGCGGACCATATCCTCTGCAGTCAATCGACCCTGAATGACAGGTTGACCAAATTTTGAAGCTAGATGCTTCCCATAGTCGGTCACTACTGAAGTTGTTACCTCGATACCTAGATCATTTAGCAGAGCCAAAATTTCTGTGCTGTCCGAAGTCCCTCCCAAAAGTAATTTCATCATAGAGTGTATCCTCTAGGTGTAACCATACGGTCATTTTTAATATAGGTTTCTTTGTTTCCAACGATGACAATGGTTGTCATATCAACCAAGGACTCATCTAAATCTTTAATCGTCGTTAAGATATACTCCTCTTTCTTTCGACCGATGTCCTTACCAATGCCCACAATGGTATCTGGTGATTTGTACTCTGCAATGATTGAAAGAGCCTTGGACAAGTGGTCTGGCCGCCCCTTACTACGGGGATTGTAGAGACAGATGACGAAATCTCCCTGAGCTGCAGCATGGAGACGTTTTTCGATGACAGGCATGGGGGTCATCAAGTCACTGAGACTGATATGACAAAAGTCATTCATCAAAGGAGCCCCCATAATTGCTGCAGCACCCAAGCTAGCTGTAATACCTGGAATCACCTTGACTTCCAAGTCAGAATCTTCTCCAATCAACTCTAAAATCAAACCAGCCATGCCATAGACACCTGCATCACCACTGGATACAACACCGACATTCTTACCTGTTTCCAAAGCCAAATCAATCGCTTTTTGGCAGCGTTCAATTTCTTTCCGCATACCTGTCGCCACTAATTCCTTACCTTCTACCAAATGCAAAATCAAACGCATGTAGGTTGAATAACCAACAATAATTTCGCAATCCTCGATAGCCTTGAGGGCTTCTCCAGACATTAGTTCCTCTTTACCTGGACCTAAGCCAATCACATAGAGCATAGCATTCTCCTTTATATCTATTAGTTTACAGGGACTTTACCTAAAGCAAAGGTACACCCATCTTTTGCAAATCGATTTGTTAGAACCTGGCCATCGCTGGCAAGGTCTGCACTAGCAAGCGCCACACTTCCTACCCCAACTGTTTTTTTCACGAAATCCGAACAAGGATACTTGTCAGCAACCTTCTCTAAGTCCTCCTTGCTATATACATCAAAAGGACAAGATAGTCGTTCTGCTAAATCCAAAATGGCCTCTTCATCCTTCTTGACATCAATACTGACAATCCTCGCAATTTCGGTTTGCTCAATTCCTTGTTCCTGACAAAATGCTTGAAAGTTCCGATAAAAAATCTCAGAGGATACATTTTTTCGTGCCCCAACTCCAAGTACATAGGGCTTAGGATAAATGACAGCAAGATGTTCACGTTTGCTGGTCATTTCCTTTGTCTGCAAGAGAATAAGAGGGGCATCTCCAGCTAGGACTTCTTCCACTTGATTGGCTTCAAGAAGGCTTAAGCCCCGCACATCTTCTATCCAAGGTTTTTCTTGGTAAAAATAGACCCTTTCCCGATTTGCTAACAAGCCATTAAATTCCTTAACCAAGGGGCGTAGGTCAGATCGCCAACCATTGACGGATTTGGCAAGGGTATCCAGGGCAACAACATTTTGAACATCCGTTGCCGTTGTAATGACTGGATTAGCTTCCAGAAGAGTAGCGATTTCCCTAGTCACTTCATTGGCTCCACCCAGATGACCACTTAGTAGACTAATGACATTTGTCGCATTTTCATCTAGGACTATGACGGCTGGGTCTGCTGCTTTGTCCTGAACAACAGGGGCAATGGCACGGACAACAATTCCGGTCGCCATGATACAGACCAGAACGTCCACTTGTTGAAAGAGCTCTGCTATTGCCTGAGTAGGACGCTTATCAAAACCTGTCACCTGATTATCTGCCAATTTAGCTAGGCTATAGATATGACAGGGACGTGCCCACTTGCTTTTCAACCTTAGAGCCGTTTCTTTGCCAGTTTCTGTTAGGGCAACAAGGGCAACCTTACTGGGCATGGCTACTTTTCCCATGGCGATACTCGTGTTCAAATTCTTCATGGTAAAGTTTTGAATAATAGAATTCCTGACCTAGAAAATCTCCAACCAGAATCAGCGCCGTCTTACTGATATCCGCTTCTTTGACCTTCTCTGCAATCGTTTCGAGTGTGCCAAAAACCTTTTTCTCCTCTGGCCAAGTCGCCTTATAGATGACCGCAACAGGTGTAGTGGTAGGATAGCCACCTTGAACCAATTCTTCCACCACTTTTTCAATGCCTTGAATAGACAGGAAAATAGCCATTGAAGTACGATGCTGGGCATAGCTTCGTAAAGATTCACGTTCCGGAACAGGTGTCCGACCTGCCATACGGGTAATGATGACACTTTGAGAGACCTCAGGCACTGTGTATTCTGTTCCAATACTTGAAGCAGCTCCTAAGAAGGAACTGACACCTGGGGTACAATCAAATGCAATCCCTCGCTTCTTCATCTCCTCAATCTGTTCACGGATAGAGCCATAAATAGAGAAATCGCCAGTCTGTAATCGGACAACCTCCTTGCCTGCCTTAACGCCTGCTTCCATGACATCAATAATTTCCAACAAATGCATCCCAGCACTGTCATAAATTTCTGCACCTTCCTTGCAGTAATCCAGGAGAGCTGGATTAACCAAGGAACCTGCATAAATCACAACATCTGCCTGTGATAACTGCTTATAACCCTTCAAGGTAATCAGTTCCACATCACCAGGACCTGCACCAACAAAATGTACCTTCGACATTCTACTTACTCCTTTATAGCTTTTTGACAAGAAACCACAATTGTTGGATTCTGTGGTTTAAAATAATGACCTTTTCCTAAACTGGTCCAGTTGCCAACCTGTACTGAGGTGAGCTCTAGGTCTTCCCAATCCATTGTTTCAGCAATCTGGGCTGCCTCTAAGGCATTTTCCAAAAGTATAAAATTCAAGACTAACCTGCCTCCAGGAAGGAGAAGTTTCTGACACCAGTCAAAAATTTCCTGCATGTTTCCACCAGTCCCTCCGACAAAAATGGCATCAAATGGACCCTGTAGTTCAATCGGTGCCTTCCCTTCATGCAGAGTGATGTTTTGGCACTGAAACTTTTCAATATTCTGTCTGGTTAGGGCCAAGGCATCAGGATTTTGCTCCACAGCTACCACCTCTAACTGAGGGTAACTACAAGCCGCTTGAATCGTGACACTCCCAGTCCCAGATCCTACATCCAGCATCCGTTTAGCATGTGTTAAATCTAGTTTATCAATGCTAATGGCGCGAATCTCTGATTTGGTCATAGGGACCTTGGTTCGAATAAATTCACTATCCTTCATCTACAATTACCACCACATTCATTTTATAATCACGGTCAACAACATCTTCCGCTGCTAGAATACTGATTTCCTCATCTTCGTAGCTCAGATGTTCACCGATAATGATTTTCCGTTTAAGTCCCCTTTTGAGGACCTCCTGAGCAATTTGATAGGGACCAACATGGGCATCTGTCACCATGAAGACCTTGGGCAAACTCATGATCAAATCAAAGTTTGGAAGTTTAGCATGGCTACTAGTCAAATAAGCATCATTCATAGGCAAACATACCTTGCTAGCTAAGTATTGCATGGAGCTAATCCCTGACAATATCCTAACACGACCAGGAAATTTTTCAGACATCCACTTGCCCAAACCGTAAATCAAGGGATCTCCTGAAACCAAGTAAACAATAGAAGCTTCTACGGGATATGTTGCTAATAAGGCTTCTAAGTCCTTCAGTTTTTTAGGAGCTATAACCCCTTTCTCCTTGAGCCTATCAGGAAGGACTTCTAAATGACGTTCACTCCCCAAAATATAGTCTGCCTGCTCACAACGCTCCAATTGACCAACCAGACAATAGGCCGGATTTCCTGGTCCAATGCCAATCACATCTATCATGACCACTCCTCCTGAATTTCCGCTAAGCTTTTGGTTGAAGCTAGGTAGCCATCTTCCGTACCAAATAAGACTACATCAATGGTCACCGCAGGTTGACGGTACTTGAGCAAGCGTTCTGTCTTAGCCTTAATCTTGTCTGCTAGAATCTGATAAATACCTTCATATCCATATTCTTTGATAATGGTCGCTGCTGCATATGTTGTCAAACAAGCATTGACCTTCTGCAACATTTCCAAAGGAGCACCCATGAGGGCTAAATTAGCTATTAAGGTATCAATACGTCCATCAGAATCCTTACTATGCGTAGACATGGTTCCCGATGCAACCTTGACTAACTTGCCCATATGCCCAACCATCAGCACCTTTGTAAAGCCAATTCTCTGAACTTCTTTGAGAACATGCCCCACAAAATTGCTCATATTGACAATTTGCTCTTTGGGTAGGCCTAAACCATCCATTCCAAAGGCTTCACCATATTTTCCAGGCGATAGGACAACAGAACGATAACCCTTATTATAAAGCATGGACAACTCGACTGTAATAGCAGCCTTCCAACTATCTTCAGACATGGGGTTGACAATCCCTGTGGTACCTAAAATGGAAATACCTCCCAGAATGCCTAGCCGCGAATTATAAGTCGCCTTGGCAACTTCCTCACCTCCAGGAACAAATATCAAGACCTTAGCCCCGCAATCTGGACCTATCAAGTCACGAACATGCTCCTCAATCATCCTTCGCGGGGTTGGGTTTATCGCTGCCATACCGACTGCATTGGCCAAACCAACCTCTGTAACTCTGCCAACACCTTCACCTCCATCAATTTCAATTTCTGTCTGATGAGGCAATAAGGTAACTGTTGAGAAAATCAAGAGTCCATGGGTTGCATCGGCATCATCGCCTCCATCTTTTTGAATAGCCGCCGTAGCTGTTTGTTCACCAAAGGAAGGCTTGTGAACATCCATAGTAACTTGGACACCTGAAGCTGTTTTTACAGTAACTTTCTCCTCGATTTCCTGTTGTAAAATCATGTTCAAGGCTGCGACTGTTGCTGCTGTTGCACAGGTCCCAGTCGTAAAGCCTCTTTTTAATTTTTTTCCATCAACATATACATATTCGTCCATATTACTTACCTTGACAAAAACTATTTCCTGAAAGCGAGAAGAGTTGCCCTTCTCTATCCTCAGATTTTAGCTGATAAAGAATAGCATTTACGATTGCTGCTGCAATGGTACTGCCACCCTTTCTACCAAGTGCTGCTATAGCCGGCAAGGAACTTTCATGGAGTTGCAATTTTGACTCTGCAGCTCCAACAAATCCAACTGGAACACCGATGACTGGAACAGACTCCATTTGACCTGCCTCGACCATTTCCAAGACCTTAAATATAGACGTTGGAGCATTCCCAAAAACAAAGAGTTTCGGCCCTTCAACTTTTGCCGCGTGCTCTACTGCAGCCATTGATCGCGTAATTCCCTTTTCCTTGGCTTCTTTAAAAATCTCTGGTTCATTCACCAAGCAACGATAAGCGACACCAAGCCTATCCAATAATTTTTTATTGAAACCTCCCAAAACCATAGTCGTATCAGTGAAAATGGTTCCCTTATTTTTCAAGACCTTCACTATTTCCTCAATGGCATGATTGGAAAACTGTATATTATACAGGTAATCAAAATCAGCACTGGTAAAAACAACTCGCTTTAAAACTGCCTCCTGGTAAGGGTCTGTGAACACAACCCCAGAGTGTTGCTCAGTGATGATTTCCTGAATTTTTTGGTAACTTGCTGCTTCAATTTTATGGGCATCTGTTATATAGACCATAGTCATCTCCTATTTACTTGTCGGTGTTGAGTAACGAATATAATCACCAGTCAAGACTTCTTTTAACTGGTAGATGATGGCATTTATTATAGCCACAACAATGGTACTACCACCCTTTCGACCAAGGGTCGCAATAGCAGGAAGAGGTGACGCAAGCAAGTCTGACTTAGATTCCTCAACATTGATAAAGCCAACTGGGACACCAATAACTGCATCAACTTCCATCTGCCCTGCCTCAACCAATTCTAATAAGTAGGATAGGGCTGTTGGAGCACCGCCAAAGGCAAAAACTTTTTGACCTGGAATTTTGGCTGCCACTTCAACAGCAGCCATGGCCCGTGTGATACCTTTTTCTTTAGCCAGTCGAGCAACATCTTCATCGTTGATCAAGCAGGTATAATTCACCCCCATTTGATCTAAAACGCGTTTGTTTATCCCATTAAGTGAAATACTGGAATCCAGCACCAAGGTCCCCTTGTTTTTCAATACTTCTACAATCTTTTGATTGACATCATGAGTAAATTTTAAAGTATAGAGATAATCAAAATCGCCTGAAGTGTGAATTGCTCGCTTGATGATAGACTCCTCCATCTCCGTTTGAAATTGATAATCTGGATGCTCCTCATCAATAATCGATTGAATAATTTTAAAGCTTGTTTCCTCAATAGAGGATGGATTTTGAATATAGGTCATGTAAGTCTCCTAAATAATCGTCAGTAACAAATATACGGCACTAAATAGCAACAATGAAACGGTTGTACTCATATAGAGCATTTGAATCGTCGTTTGAATATCAGTAAACTCAACAGGACGAACCGCATCACCAATGGTCGGCTTGTCAACCCACTCACCATGGTAAATGTGGGCGCCACCAAGTTGAATACCCAAGGCACCTGCCACTACAGCTTCTGAAAAGGCACTATTAGGGCTGGCATGTTGGTAACGATCCCTAAAGCCGATTAGACATGCATTTTTACTATCCAATTCTAGAATATGACTAGCAATCATCAAGCAAATCCACGTGATCCTCGCAGGTATCAGATTTGCTAGATCATCCAGCTTGGCTGACACAAAACCAATTTGCCGGTATTTTTCCGTCTTATATCCAACCATAGAATCCAAGGTATTGACTGCCTTATAAGCCATGGCCAAAACTGGACCACCAATAAACAAACATAGCAATGGTCCAATAACGCCGTCACTGGTATTTTCAGCCACTGTTTCAATGGTGGCCTTGCTGATTTCCTCCGCTGTCAGTTGACTAGTATCTCGCCCAACAATCATGCTGACCTGATAACGAGCCTCTTCGATAGTCCCCGTTTTCAAGGTTTTTAAGACCTTTAAGCCTTCCATTGCTAAACACCTTGTCGATAAAGTCGTATAGGCTAGATAGATCCAAATTCCCCAGTAAAGCACTGGCGAAAAGCGAGCAGATGCTCTGAGCAAGAGGTAACTTATACCTGCTGTCAGACCAACCGTAGCCAACCACAAGAAGAACCCGTATACATATTTTCCTTTTGGACTATTAGGCTGAACTTTCAAAAATAGGCTAATAAAATTCCCAATTAGCTTGACTGGATGAGGCCAACTATATGGATCCCCCAGCAACCAATCCAACAGAACCGCAATGAATATAGCTAGTAAATACATAAGCTATCCCTCACAAATACTTTGAAGCCAATTTTCCAACAAAGCCTGATTTTGATAAAAATGAACATGCAGATAGCTAGCAAAGGTTTTACCAGTTTGATAGCCACCTGTCCAGCTAGAAACAACTTGGCCATCTCGAACTTTTTCTAGTTGCAAAACGGTCGGTTCATTAGTCTGAAATACAGAATGGTGAAACTCATGACCCCTGACAACCGTATCCTTTGGACCAAACAAGCTCCTAACCTGAGTCTTAGCTTGACAATAACCAAAGCTTTTTAGCCGGTCTGTCATAACACTGATACCATCAAATATCCCTACCATGTCATAAGAACCCTCTCCAGTTTGCAGTTCTTTACCTAGATACATCAGACCTCCACATTCTGCGTTGATAGATTTATTCTCTTGATGGGCCTGCAAAACAGACTTTCTGAAAGAATGATTTTCCATCAACTCTTTTGCATAGACCTCTGGAAAGCCTCCTCCAAAATAGTAAGCGTCTGCTTCAGGTAATTCTTTGTCATTAAGGGGACTAAAGGGAATCAAGTCCACCCCATATTCCCTTAACAAATCCAAATTATCCTCATAGTAGAAATGAAAGGCATCATCAAGAGCATAGCCAATTTTTAGAGGGAATTGTTTCGGAATGCTGAATGGATTTGACGATTCTTCACCTGCTATATCTACCTTCTCAAGCAAGCGGTCTAAGTCAATATGGTCTTGAGCCAATTGACCTAAGATAGAAAAATGTTTCTCCAAGTTTTCCATTTCAACATCTGGAACTAGCCCCAAATGGCGCGAGGGCAATTCTACCTGAACATTTTTTGGAAAGTAGCCCAATACTTCCACATCTGTATAGCGTTCAATAGCGCCTTTTATCAATTCATAATGAGTTTGTGAAGCAACTCGATTGACAATCACTCCAGCAATTGTCAAATCCTGATCAAAAGTTGAGAAACCATGAACCATAGCCGCTGCCGATGTTGAAGTTGCTTTCCCATCGATAATCAAGACAACAGGGATATCTAATTTCTTAGCAATCGCAGCCGATGATGCACAGTCTTTATCCGTACCAAGACCATCAAATAGACCCATTACCCCTTCAACAAGGGCAATGTCAGCATCTTTATGCCACTTTCTAAACGACCAGTCCAAGGCGGCCTTATCAGGAATCATAAAGCTGTCTAAGTTCCGAGAAACCCTCTTCGTTATTCGACTATGATAAGCGGTATCAATATAGTCTGGACCGACCTTGTAAGGTTGCACACGTAAGCCTTTCTCAGTCAAGGCTTTTAAAATACCTAGAGTGACTGTTGTTTTTCCAACCCCACTAGAAACACCTGCTAACATAAATTGTTTCATGTATTGCCACCTTTTTAAAACATAAAAAGGCCACAAAAAATATCACTATTTT
Source organism: Streptococcus sp. SS-4456 (assembly GCF_036680365.1). Classification (NCBI taxonomy): domain Bacteria; kingdom Bacillati; phylum Bacillota; class Bacilli; order Lactobacillales; family Streptococcaceae; genus Streptococcus; species Streptococcus sp. SS-4456. The sequence continues at coordinate 49,978 of NZ_JAVIHI010000010.1, forward strand.
TTGTAGCCCCGTTGCTCACATTTATTGATATTAACACGCCGTTGTGTCAAATGATTTTATTTACAAAATCATTCTACACTATCCAGAGCATTATGTCAATATGTAAATATAAACGATTTCAAAATATGCTCTTATCTTTCTTCTCTAGCCTTAGCCCAACGCTCCACATCAGCTTTTGTGATATTATGAAAGACCTTTGCACCTCTTTCATAGGCAATATCTGGTTGCTGATGGGTAAAATTGATCACACGCGCCAAGGCAAAGAAATAGTCTGAAAGACGGTTTACAAAGACCAAGACCTCCTTATTGATTTCCGTTGTCCACATGGTGCCTACAATATGGCGCTCCGCACGTCTAGCAATAGTGCGTGCTATGTGGATCATGGCTGCAATTTCATGTCCTCCTGGTAAGATAAAAACTTCGAGCGCTGGTGGGATATCCGCATAGGTATCAATGCGCTCCTCAATCCAATCAACCATGGTTTTGTCAACCTTGTAAGGATAGACACCATGCGGAGTTGATAAATCCGAACCACAGTCAAAAAGATAATGCTGGAGTTGCAACAATTCATCTTTCAAAGCATCTGCGGGGTCCATTTTAGTAACGATATAACCAATCCAAGAATTTAACTCATCAATGGTACCGTAAGCATTGACACGCTCCGCATCTTTTGCGACACTCTGACCACCAACCAGTTTAGTTAGTCCTTTGTCACCTGTTTTTGTATATAACTGCATTTGTATTCTCACTTTCTATTTTGATTGACGAATGTCGATGTAATCATCCCTACTCAATTTTCCCTCAGAAAATGTAGGCATTTCTTCAATAGTATAAACTGCATTGCTCATTAAAAAGAAGGCTAGAGGACAACCCGATCCCTCACCCAATCTCATATCCATCAAGAGCATGGGTTCTAGTCCCAGATGCTCACAAACCAAACGATAGGCTGGCTCTGTGGAAAGGTGGGAAGCAAAACAATAATCTAAAACATGACTATTTAATTGACTGGCAATTAGCAAACCAGTGATGGAGATTAGACCATCAACTACACAGGGAAGTTGATGATGGGCACAGGCCAAGTAAGTCCCTACCATACCTAGCATATCTAATCCACCAACTTTTGCAGCAATGTCCAGAACATCCTTGTAGGGAGCATGGCGAGCAACCGCTGAAGCAATCACTTGTGTTTTATGGGATTTCATTCCTTCTGTCAACCCTGCACCGTAGCCCGTAACTTGACTAGCTTCTAAATTCAAAAGAGCACTAATCACTGCTGCCGATGTGGTCGTATTGCCAATTCCCATCTCTCCTGTACCAAAAAGTTTGTAGCCTTTCTGAATACAGGATAGGGTTTCCCTGTAGCCAACCATTATGGCTTCAACAGCTTGCTCTCTAGTCAAAGCCGGCTCTTTCAAGATATTGCCTGTCCCTCTCCTGACCTTACAAGCTTGGTCGGTATGAACATCTTTCATGCACCCTATATCCACTACCTTGACATCTGAACCTACATGTCTTGAAATGGCGCATAAACCTGTTTTTCCCTCTAACATATTACGGGCTACGACATAGGTCGTTTCCTGTGGGTTGGCAGAAATTCCCTCTTCAACCACACCATTATCAGCTACATAGACCATTACAATCTGTTTAGAAAGGTCAATGTCTCCATGAAACATGGCAAATAAGCGCGCATAGATGGTCTCCATTTTACCAAGAGCACCCAATGGCTTGGCTAATTGATCACAAATCTTCTTCCCCTTCTCAATTGCATGTTTATCTAGAGGCTTGATCTCCCTCAATATCTCATGTAAGTCTACCACCTTAACCTCCTTTCACCCTTTTAACACCTTCAAAACAAATCCTTGAAAGATAGCGTTGGTCATAATACTTACCAATTTCTCCCTTAGAAAAATTTGCTTCGATAACTGATATCAATGGTAATTGACTTTTTGTCATCAATATTCCCACTACCGTTCCGCTGTGAGCAACATTAACTCCAAGTAACCCTATTTGATTCACTAGGCTTATTATGTCCGCCAAATAAGGCTTAGGTAGCCGAGTGTTGTTTAATAGGGCACTTGTTGTCGCAATCTGACCCAAAAGAAGTTCATTTTTTGACTGACATACCTGCTGAAACATTTCCAATAATCCTTCTGATGCTTGGACTGGATAAGTAGGACATTCTGTCATTCTAGCCAAATCTACTGTCCACTCAGTCTTTCTAGGTTCTAGAATATAGACATAAAGTTCTGGTTTCCAATCTGTCTGAAACAGTATCTGACCAGTCAAGGGATTGATGACTGTCCAATCAGCAAAGGCAATCGAATCCGTTGGCTCTATCTGGCAACAAAATGTTGTCAATTCTTCTGCGGTCAAATACCTATTTTGAAAGACTGCCAAGGCTTGCAAACCAACAAGCATATCCGCTGTACTGCTGGACATTCCCTTCCCAATTGGAAGAGTAGATTTCTTTTCAAGCTTCCACCCATCTTTTAAAGGTGCAAATTGCTTCAAAACCTTACAAACCTTCTCTCCTGGTGAACAATCCGTTTCTTCCTCCTCTCTAACAAGTCTAGCATAAGACTTACGATTGATACCGTAGGTTAATAGAAATTCCTGACCATCCTTAACACCCTGAAACAACTCCCCGCATGAACCTGGGCATGAATACCAATGGCTCCTAGACATGGCCATCACACCTTCTTAAAACCGATTGCAGAGCTTGAATCAATCGTTCATTTTCCTCCCTTGACCGAATGGCTACTCGATAATGGTGGTCATCTAGATGGTGGTAATTATGGCAGGAACGAATAAATATTTTTTCTTGTATTAAAAGCTCTCTCAGACTGTCATTTCCCTCGTATTCAAAGAAAATGTAATTGACAGTCGGTGGCAAGACTTTCAAATCGGGCAAAGCAGTCAATTCTTTATAAAGGAATTCCTGCTCACTCTTGAGCCACTCATCTGTGGCACGGTGATACTGGTCATCCTTGAGAATAACAGGTACTAAAGAATCTGCCAAAGCATTGATGGTCCAAGGTGGTCGCATTTCATCAATAGCAGCAATCAAATCAATATTACTTGATAAGGCATACCCCAACCTCAAGCCTGGAATAGCATAAAATTTTGTCAAAGACCGAACAACAATGACATTCTGATACTCATTCAAATGAGCTACCATGGAATAGGAATCAATATCAGTAAGAAAATCCATAAAGGCTTCGTCAAGGACCAAATAGGCTCCTTTTTGCCTTAGAAATTCAGCTACCAGTAATAATGTAGCCGTTGGTACCAAGGTCCCTGTTGGGTTGTTTGGATTACAAATCAATACCAAATCTCCAAATGACAGCTTTTCCAAGTTAGGTAAGATGGATTCAAAAGTCCAACTGTAATAAGTTCCCTCAAGTATATGGTAGATAATCTCAGAACCTTGCTGCCGAAATGCTTTTTCATACTCCATAAATGTCGGACTTAATAGCAATATCTTTTGTGGCTTTACATACCTAGCCAATTCATAAAAGATTTCTACCGCACCGTTCGATAGAAGGATTTGCTGGGTCGGACAAGAATGGTATTCAGCCAAGGCTGCCTTGGACTGTGAGTAGGTCACATCAGGGTAGTGAACTAAGCTATCTAAAGTTTCTATTATCTTTGATTTTACTTTTTCTGAAAGACCTAATGGATTGATATTGGCAGAAAAATCTAAGCAATCCTCTGGGCGAAAACCAAAATCAGAGGCAAGCTGATTCATATTTCCTCCATGTTCTACCTTCATCCCATCACCTCAACTTTCCTTTGTCAAATAGGTTTGAATCGCTTCAATACCTGTATTATCCTCTAAAGATACCTCAAAGATTTCCTTGGCACCTGCTGCACGTAATTGTGCTCTAGCTTTCTCAAGGCCGCTAGGGTCTGTTACTAAATCAACCTTGGTGATAATGCCAATCACTGGTTTATTAAATAAAGATGAAAACCCCTGAGGAAATGTTTGCATAGTAGCGGTTGCCGAAGCTAGTAAACCTATCACTTCCGCCTCTGCAGCTGTTACAGATAAAGCATTGTAATAGCGCCGATGTTGTAAAAATTCACCAGGTGTATCGATAATAGAATCATAAAATTGGATAGCTTGTGTTTTAAAATAGGTGATATCAAGCCCCTTCAAACGTTGTGTCAGTGTCGTTTTCCCAACACCTACTGGACCTACAAACATAATTTTTTTTGATTCAAGTCCCATACAATCATCCTCTCAAGCTATTGTCAAAGGAGAAATTCAATTTCCTAAAATACTATTAGAAATAAAAAGGCAAAGTTAGCCCGTTGTTCCAAAACTTCCGCTTCATTGCGAACAACAGGCCCCTTTGCCTTTTATATATTAACAAGTATAGTATATACTATATTCAAGTCTTCGTCAACTCAAAAAATCAAGCACCCCTACCTAAAATTCCTATCCCAATCCCCATCGCTTCCTTTTTGTGTGTAAAAGAACTCAGACAATTCAGGATTGTCCATAACCTTCAGGATTTCTAACAAGTCATAGGCCAAATTCATCTGAGGAAGGTCCGATTTCTTGACCCACCGCACTTCCCCCTCTTCCGTTGAATGTAGCGTTCCAGTGAACTCCGTTGCCTTATAAAGAAAAACTAGATAGCGATGGCCTTCCTTGTCAGGCCAATGTTTGACACCAACCAAGCGAGCATTTGTAATGGTCAAACCCGTTTCTTCCTCAACTTCGCGAACAACAGAGTCATGGAAATTTTCACCTTCTTCAATATGACCCTCTTATGTCAAGTAACTGACACTATTTATTTACTAGATTTCACACTAATTGTATCACAAATCAACCTATCAAGAAAGAGACTTGATACGATTCAAGTCTCCTCTTCAACTATTTATAGATAACTGTAAAAAATCCGAGGCAGTCAACAACTACTTTTTCAATGTGAGTGCTAACTATTTCTTTTGTTAACCTATCATTACTCAACAACTGAAATGTATTAACTTCTTTCAGCTGTTCTTCTAAATTCCTAACAGTTTTGTCTATTACCATTTTCTTAGTAATGTAATCCTCCCTAGTCATCAGGCTATCCTTGTAGTCTTGGAAAAAGGATAGTTTTTGTCTCTTTAATCGCTCAATCTCTCTAAGAACTCTAGTCTTAGAAGCTTTTGGGCGGGACTTAACCACCTCTTGTCCAAGCTTCTCCTTGATTGATTGTTCAATCCTATCTACTCGGCAGGACTTCATTTTTTCTCCTTGTCCTTTACAATAGCGACAGGAAAAATATTGGTAACCTTGATGATTGTAGTGCCCAATTAAAGAATGGTCACAGTGTTCACAACGAATCAGGCCTGTCAAAATACTAGGAATTTTAGGAGGCTGAGAGTGTTTTTTATGGGTAACCTTCTTAGCTTTTAATCGAGCAACTTGTTCAAATTGGTCTGGTGAAATAATCGCTTCAATACACCGAATTTTCTATCTTTTCTATTCAAGTACTTTTGATGATTAACAAGTTTCCAATAACCTTTATACACTTCCTCGCTAACAGATACCTTCTTACCTCTAACAAATATGCAATATTTCATTAATTCCTCCACTTATATTTATTTTTAAGTATCATAAATGGAGGGCTTCTTATCTCAACCATAGCTATTTCTCACTTATTTTTCAGCTCGAGAATTTCTCCTCACTAATAAGAGTGAAAATATAGTGATTTTGTTTCAAAATTTCAGACAATCAATTAACAATTATATATTGGTGTACTCACCGCTAATCATAGTTTCACCAATTAAAAAATACTTTTCTAATCAGTTATACCCATTGTCATTAAAGATAGGATATCTTAGCAAGGACATATGCTATAAATAAAAAAGCAAGTTCTTTCGAACTTGCTACAATTCTTTTATAAAAAATCTATTATATATCTAGGCCATTGTTTTATCTAAGAGTCAAAAACAAATACATAATTACTTAAGCTTCATAAGTAAAATATCTAAATGAAATAACAAAGCATACTACAATCATAAGAACTAGATAAAACGTATAGTTCCAAATATCAGATAACACAAAATCATTATAAATTAAACTACTTCTTAACATCGCAATCATATGTGTTAGAGGATTAACTTTAACTAATGGCTGTAAAAATTGTGGCCAGACATCCGTCGGAAAAAATGCTCCTCCTAAAAATGTTGAAAGTAGATTACCTAAATTTCCAAAAACCGAAGTATTTTTTACATTCTTAGATAGGATACTTATAATCAAACCTATCAATACTAGAGAAATCGCACTCAGTACAAGAACTATAGAAAGCCAGATTATATTGGGAAAACTATATTTTAGGCCTAATTTTAAAATATAATTACAAAAAACTAATACCAGTAACGTTTGCAAAAACATCAAAATTATTTGAGTTATGATTAAAGAAAAAATTATCTTTGAAATTTTGACGGGAGTTACTTTTATAAATTTCAAAAATCCATTTTCTCTATAACTCGATAACATAATCGGAAATGCTATCAAACCTGTTGAAGCATACGACATACCTAAGATACCAGGAAGGATATATGTCATGTAGGACATTCCCTCCCTGCTCTCCGAAGAACCAGCCGTTCCCATCAAAATAAGCATTAATATCGGCAAAAGAGTTCCTGTAATCACTGCTTGTCTATTTCGGATTTCCATTAAAAAAAATGATTTAATAAATTTCATGATACTACGCATGTATATTACCTCCGGTTATAATTAAAAACATATCCTCCAAATCCATTTCCGAAATAGAAACACCCCTCAACTCTATCTTTTCCTTATCACATAATCGCGATAACGTCGTAAGAGTTTTTTCGTAATCATTAAAAAAAATCAGTAACTCTTCATCCATAAAACGAAATTCGTTTTCACTAAAATATTTAGATATATTAGATTGAAGAAAATCTTTATCTATTCCAGCCAAACTGTAATCAAATACTATCTTATGTGAATACGGCAAACTATTAAATGCGTTCTCGACTGAATCATCATAAGCAATTTTCCCTTGATAAATTATTATTAATCTATCACACACATCAATAATTTCATTTATATAATGTGTCGTTAATAAAATTGTTTTCCCATTCTTTTTATATCCTTTTATAATGTTCCAAAGTTCCTTTCGAGTTTGAATATCTAATCCTAAGGTAGGCTCATCAAAAAAGATAATTTCAGGGTCATTTATCATACTTAACGCTAAAGCAATCCTCTGTTGCTGTCCACCTGATAAATCAGAAATGTAACTATCATAAGCCTCCTTCAAGCTTACTTTTTCTAAAAGCTCACAAATCTCTTTTTTTGACAACGAAATATTATATAAAGCACCTATAAATTCAAAGAGCTCACAAATTTTTATCTTGTTAAAAAATTTGTTCGTTTGAAATTGAACCCCTATTTTCTTCAATAAGTCTGATGCTCTATCTTTAGAATTACTGTTGAGAACAATACTTTCTCCACTGTAATCTGTGTATATTCCTTGTAGACAATTAAAAAGTGTAGTTTTACCAGAACCATTTTTTCCTACAATTGCAACAACTTCCCCTCTATCAATACCGAATGTTATATTGGATAAGATACTTTTACCATTATAAGAATAGCCTAAATTATTGACCTTAATAAACATAAAACCTCCCTATTTTATTTAAGAATAACTATTGAAAATTTTCTACTTGATATTTTATCCAAAAAGTGTGAAATATCTTCTGATGTTATACTATCCAGCAAATTCAACGTAGATTCTAATACTATCTGCCTCCGACCAATTTGATGCTCTTTAGCCAAATAAATAAAAAACATTTTCATACTTCCAGAATTAACTTGGCAATTAATTATATTAGTAAGCTCCGTTTTACAGGTTTCTAAATGCAATTTTATATATCCGATAAATTCAGATGATCTAAAAACATCCAATATAAACTCATTTATTTCCGAAATATTCTCTAGGTTTTCCTTTGAATCTATATACTGTACTTCAAAAATAGGTGTATCAAAATAATAGTAAGATCGAGCAACTATAAAATATAAATCTGCCAATTTTTTCCTTAAGTTATCAAATAGGAAACCACTCGTCCCATTGACCATTAGTAAACACAAAAGAGATAAAATCAATGATTCTTTTTCACACAAAACTTCATCAAAAAGATAAGACAACGAGACCATAACTCCTGGGTTACTATCAAGAACCTTATCAGAGTATCCTATATTAAAATAATCAACTAAGTTATTCTGAACAACAATAGGATTTTCATCGATGCCCTCTCGATTTAATAATAAGTCATCCAACGTATCCTTAATAGACTTATCAGATATTTCACCCGAAAAATAAAGCTTCATGCTGCTTGAAAAAAATAAGTTGCTCTTAATTTTTAGTACATCTTCTAATTTTATATTGTTTAAATCTTTTCCTAAAATATCAACATTTAGCTCTTTTGACCAGATTAAACTATTCAATTCATCTTGATACAATTTTAATCTATCAAATTTTCTTGAAATCCTCTCTTTATGAATGATACGCTTCTCTTTGAAAAAATCAACTTCAGAAATTGAACCATGTATCAGATATTCAAAAATTTCACGAAAATTATCAGAAATCTTCCCTAATGGCGAAACTAGATAGATGTACATACTATCCAAGCCAGTTCTCATTTCTAGTTTGATATTTTTGGAGGCTAAAAAATCAGAAAAAGACATCCCTTTATAAGTTATATTAGAAAGTAAATGTTCCGTTAGATGCACAATTCCATGAAAATCTTTTTTTTCATTCATAGTCCCAATATTGAACCAGATTAATAATTCGTCTAGATCAAATCCTCTGACTTTAAAAACCTCTACATTACTATATGTTGATTGACAGAAAGTTTTTGACATTAAATCACCTAACCTTCATCTTTATGTCCGATTAAGAACTCGTAAACGATTCCTTCTGTAACACCATCAATATCAAGTAAGTTATTAATTTCATCATCAAAAAATCCTCCTATAGCTAGCGTACCAATATCAATGCTCTCAGCAGATAAATAAATGTTTTGTCCTAGATGCCCTGCATCTAAATGTACAAACCTATATGAACGCTCTCCATATTTATAGGATAATCTTGGAAAAACTGCAGTAATAAATATTACGCACGCTGCTTTTTTCGCAATACTTGAATAAGAGGTATACTTAGATAAATCAAGTTCTCCTTTTTGCAAAACAGATAGATTGTGCTCTGAAGGGTTATAATGATAAACCCCCACCTCCAATCCCTCAATATTATTAGCATAAAAATATATTTCTAAGGGATACAATCCTCCCGCAGAAGGAGAAGTTCTCAGCTCTTGATAATATCCTTTTTCTACATTTTCAAGTGCTCCACTAACTCCATAACTAGAATTCAAAATATAACTTAACTCGCTTAGAGTTAAGCTTTCTGATGAAAATTCACGGGTACTTCTTCTAGAAAATAAAATTTCTCTAAATTCCTTAGTTTCTCTCTCATAATCGGTAAAATCGGAGGGTAGATTTATCTTAGGAAAGGTTACAAAAGAATGCGATGAGTTGACCGATCCTTCAATAAAAACAGGATTAGAAATAATTTGAGAAATATTTTTCCCTAATATTTTTTCTCTCAAAATATTTAATTTAGTAATTTCATGAAACGTTTGAAAATTATATTTATTTATAATATTACTTTCAAATGCATTTTTTGAAAGTATCTCAATCGAAGATATTTTACTCATAATATCAGTGCTCCTTATGATTACGGAAATGGATGAGGAATTTTATTAAATTCATCCACTGTTTTTGGCTTATTTAATAGTCCTAATGTTACTGGAACATCATGTATACGAGTTCCTCCAATTCTAGGATATAAATGGTCATTTGTAATCTCTATAAAACCAGGTATTATTACCTTATATACTCTATAATCCAGATTATAAACATCACTTGTTGTCAAGTTCTTATAAAAAATATCATATCCTAAATTTGAAATTTTTTCATATAAAATTTTAAGTTGCTCATCATATGGCAAAATTTTTTCATCTTGAATTTCTACTGTACAATTTTGATGAAGTAGAAAATTAAAATGTGACTTCATGGATTTTTTAGTAAATAGCATCACTCGGCTATGAAAGTCTCGAATATCAGAAAAATCATCACAGTACTTCTCTTTACTTCCCTGAACAAAATCTTCTTTCCAACTAATACGACCTTGTGATAACTCTATAAAAGTTTTTATCACTGCTTCTTTTAGTGTCAACCTAGTCGCTGCTGCAATTAAAATTCCACCTCGCTCATCCTCTAAGATTCCTAAAACACTAGGAATTTTTGTATCAAGTGTCATATCAATTAAAGTGTATTTACATCCAGGTATTTCAAATCTTTCTTTATACAATTGATAAACTTCTTCATTGGAGGTTATATCAATCTTAGGCAAAGGAAGCTCGTTATACCATAAAATACTAAAAGCATCACGCTCAATCACTTCGAAAATTCCTTTAACAATAGCTTCCTCATCATCAGAAGCACATGACAATCCAGTTGAAATAGGATACCAAATTAATTTCTCATCATTACTCGGATAGTATGGTAAATAGGTAACTGCTGCTGGAATCAAGTAATCTTCCTTTTTTCCTAATTTTTTACAAAAGGTCCAGTTAACTGTTGTTGATTCATTAAAAATACTAAAAGGAAAATCTGATTCTAGATACTGAAATTTGTTATAGAAAGCAAATTTTTTGGGGGAGACACAGCAATATTTATTTGACAATTCTTTATACGATCCAAGCACTAAATCTGAAGACTGTATAAACGCCGAGCAGTATCTCTCTATAGTCTCCCCTATTGCAGCATTAGCTGCAGATTCAAATGTGAGTCCAGCACCGCTATTAAAAGATGTTGAAACCTCAATTCCCATTCTTGAAAAGTTTTGAGCAATAGCTGCTACAAGAAATACCCTAGCATCATCACGCTCAGGCAACCAATAAAATAAATCTTTAACAATACCTAGTTTATTGTTAACAAGCCTATCAGACACAAAAGGATTTTTGATTAAATACTAATCAGCCTTCCCAACATCAAGACCATTAGACTTTTTTTGTACTTGAATCTCCAACAATTTATTCTTTTGAATAAACTGTTGGTAGGGGATTGTATTACTAAATGTAAGAATACCTAGTAATGCAAATGTAACCAATTTATTAATTCCACGTTTTCTCCTCATAGAATGAAACCCCTTTCTTTTTTCTTGCCTTTATTCTAACAGATATATTTTATTTAGTCAAGTTCTTTTATAGTTATTTGAACTTTTTTTCTTTTTTTTATTACATTAAGTAATTTTTTGCTCTTGTAACTTGCTATTTTGAACTAAAAGAAATATAATTAAGTTGAATAAATAGAAAGGACTATTATCTTTTATGAATACACTCTCCGAGAAATTCAGATTAAAAAGAAAAGAGTTGGGTCTCTCACAAAAAACTCTTGCTGAAGGAATTTGTGAACAAAGCCAGATTAGTAAAATTGAGAGGGGGCATTTCATGCCTTCCGCAGATCTTTTGTTCAAGCTTTCTCAACGACTTGAAGTTCCATTAGATTACTTTTTCAATGAACAAATTGAAGTTAAATCTAACCTCTCTAATTTCAAGCATTTATCTGCTCGTCTATTGGATGATAGAAATTATGACGATTTAGAATATCTTTATAAGATAGAGTTGGAGCGAAGCACCTTTCTTACATTAGAAGACAGGATGTACCTTGAGTGGATTAAAGCTATTATTGACTTTTACCAATATGACCGTAAGCATGAGGCCATTTCTTACTTAGAAAATATATTATCAAAAATATCCTCAAATACTCTGATTTACTTAAAGGTATTAAACACACTGTCTAACTTCTATTCCCTTGTTGGTCGTGAAGAAGATTATGAAGCAAACTACTCTCATTTAATAGAGTTGTATCAGACAAAAAATTTGGACCATCAAGAGTTTTTGTTTGGTTATATCAGAGTTCGTTACAACTATGCTCACTATTTAGTCTCAAAAGAAAAATACAACGAAGCCATGCAAGAAGCCCTTGAGACTATCGAACTCTGTAAAGAGAGGCAAACAAGTTACCAACTAGCTCCCCTGCTCGTTCTCGTTGGAAATTGTGGAACACAATTCCTTGGTAAAGAACAAGTCAAAAATTATTATATAGAAGCAAGAGAGCTATGCAAGATTTATAACAATCCTTTAATGCTGATGAAGATAGAGAATTATTTGAAGGAACTAGATGCTTTTTAGTTTATCTTGATATTGGAGTGCTACTTAAACATTAAATAGCCTGTAAGGCTGATAGTTAGATTAATACTGTCAGCCTTACAATTTTCCCATGAAATCTCAAACAACTAGATTAATTTTATTTCCTGTTTTAATTTAGTGATATTTTGATTTCTTGTATTATCAAGTATGCTTACAAAATTCTCTAATCTCCTAGCCTTATAGTCGTAATCATCTATCCATTTTGTTAGGGAATTTTGATTTTCTTCAATTTCTTTCTCCACCTGCTTCAGTTTAATGGCTGGTGTCAGATTCATCTTGCCATAGTCATATCTGGCAAGCCGTCTGTTTTCTGGATCGGAGTTGTTGAGATTGAGCAGGACTTCTGCGACCTTGTTGAGATGAGCGACCTTATCCTGTAAATCCGTAATGGTCAAATCCAACTGGGCGATGTCCTTGATTAACTCATCTTTGACTTCCTGGTAAGATTTGTTGTTGATGTCTAATTCAATAAGAAGATTAAGCTCTGCTATTTTCTCTTTGAGACTGGCCATGGTTGGCCGTCTGCGTTTAGGGAGATGCTTGCTGTCTTGAGTGAGTTGACGAATTAGTTCACGTCCTCGCATATAGCGGTTGAAATCAGAGTTCTCTTTATTGTAGATGAAAAATTGAGCAGTCTCTCGGATAAAGACATGGTAGGCCTTGCCCTGCTCGCTCTCATGAATATCCAAGTTACGGTTTGGGATAAAGACCATGCCGTCTTTTTTGATGCCATAAGTCATCCTGATAAAGATACCGTCCTTGACCAGCTTATCAATTTGATGATCTGCTAGTACAACTTCAAACTCCTGTATCTTATCTCGCTTCTCCTTGAATTCTTTGTAGGCTGCCAAGAGTTCCTCACTAGGAAGTTTATTCTGGTCCTGCTCTTCTTGATAATTCTTAAAATCTGAGAATAGGTTAGCCCAGTCAAGTTCTGGTGTGATTTCTCTTTTGTCAAAATAGTCTTCAAAAAACTGAACATCGTAGAGGTGTTTGGTGCTGACCTTTTTATTCTCAATGGAAATGGTTCGGTCGTCCTCGACCAAGGTAAAGGTCACATGCTTTTTCTTCGGAGAGATTGTCAGGTTTACCTGTTCTGCCATTTCCAAAAGATGAGCGAGGTCACGTGCTCTAGGCAAGAGAAACTCCAGTCGCTGCTCAATAGCTCGTTTGGCAAATTGCTCTCTGAAATAGTCCTCGGTGTAGGGCTGTCGCTTATCCAGCTGATGCCCGCGAATGACCTGCTTCATGTCTCGGTCAGTCATGAAAAATCTGGCGTGCTTGCGAGAGAAGTCCATCTCCACGTTTAGAGCGGGAGCCTTGGATATAAAGTCCTTAAAGTTCTTGCTGTTCTCCATGAGAAAATAAATCCGCTGCTTGAGTTCGAACTTATTGTTGGTTCTGCGATAGGTATCAAACTTCTCATGCGAGTAACGATTAGGGGTGATGATTTTTGCTCCAGCTTCTTTGGCAATGCGATCTGAAATCAGACGAAGGTTTCTCTCCTGGGCATAGTCCCATTTGAGCTTCTTGTCAGAATTGAGGTCAATGGCATTTATCAGGATATGATTATGGATATGATCCTTGTCTGTGTGAGTTGTGACGATGAAACGAAAATTGCCTCCTGTCAATTCCTTGATGGTCTCATAACCAATGCGGTTAATCTCTTCAGGTGTCAGATTATCTTCAGGAGAAAAGGACTGAATCAAGTGATGAGCATGAATTTTGGTCTGCTTGATTTGCTGGCGGTCGTTTCTTGAATCATAGAGCCGATCATTGTTGGTCAAGTTGGCCTGATACATCTCCACCAGCTCTCCATAGCTGGGAAAGTCTAGGTAGTTGCTCATGCCAAAATCAGAGACCAGCTTCAGCTGCTTCGTCTTTTCTGGATTTAGGATGTACTTGATGAGGCTCTTGCGGTACTTGGTGCTATGCACCGCAAAGTGCTTAGTGACGACCATAAAACTCCTTCAGCTGCTGGCACTTGATGTTAAAGTCCTTCTCCACTTCCTTTATGAGTTGGCCAATGCCTTGCACCAAAAATTCACGGTCGCTTGGTGTTAAGATGTGAGTCTGGTTGACGGTCCGTGCGATTTGATTGAGGTTGTTTCCGATACGTTTCAGTTCAAAGACCAGTTCCTCATAGTTACTGGTATCAATGGTCAAGAAGGTCATGTTGGGATTGAGCAGAACCTTTCTGGCATAAGCAGAGAAATTTTTACAGCCACTCTGTCCGATACGATCGTTCAAAGTTGCCAACTCCTGGTCCGTCAGAAAGACTTTTTTGAGGTTGGTACGATAGCGATTTTCCATATCTAACCTCCCATGTACTTGTCACGAAAATCTGTACTGAGTGGAATAAACTTCTCTACTTCTGCCATCAGCTCCTGCACACAAGTTAGGATAATTCGCAAGTGCTCTGCCGTGACATGCTGGGTCTGTTCGGCCATGATCGTCACTTGTAAAATGTCTCGACTGATTTGTTCAATCTTCTGGGACTGCCAGAAGGCAAACCAATCCGTTGCTGCCTGCTTCCTCTCAACCAAGTCCATCAGCTTTTGACGGACAAAGGGGGAGAATTGCTCTGCGTGTTCTTGCCTCATCAGCTCCTGAATCTGCTCCAGTTCCTCTGGTGTCAGATTGATTTCCTTACGGATAATGCGATAGTGGTCTGTCATCTCGTTATACTCCTTCTCTAGTTGCCTCTATCGGGTCAGCCCCGATACCGTATGGGATACGGGTGCTTCCTAAAAGCCTCATCGCTTCGCTTTTCGGCTTTTGCGAGCTCAGTTATTGTGTCCACAATAACCTAAAATCTAATCGCCAGCTGAACCCAAACCTTACAGGTTGGTCAGCCGACGATAAGAAAACATGGTGGCTTCGCCCCCAACCCCCCAAGAAAAAGTCAAGGGTTGATTTTCTAAAACTAGATAGAGTGTAACAAGAGAGAGCTGAAAAAATTATCACAGGAAAAGAAAAAGAGCCATTTGGCTCTCGAAAAATTGGCTCTATAATTTCTGTAGTGGGTAAATCCACCGTGGAGATTATGGAGCCTTTTTGAGTGTAGAAAAAAAGTCCCATATGACCTATAATGA